>NZ_JAHREU010000003.1:33285-124564 GCF_020883145.1 Microcoleus sp. CAWBG27 | reverse complement strand
AGTGAGGACTTTAGTCCTCTCTTTTTCTGCGGACTAAAGTCCTCACTACAAACTAAATTATCGAAATCGTTTGTAGTGAGGACTTTAGTCCTCTCTTTTTCTGCGGACTAAAGTCCTCACTACAAACCAAATTGCTGAGAGCCATCTTGATGGGCAACTATAGATCTATTTAGATTATAAAAAATCTAAAATTGTTCTAGCAATACCTTGCGCGGCGAGATAAGGAACTCCATTCCCCACAGTTTTAAACATATTAGTCAGCGTCATATTATTCGGCAGTGCAAACTCTTTTGGTAGCGACTGAATAGCTAGTGTTTCAGCAACAGAAAGCCTGCGAACTTTGTAAGGATGCAAGTGAACTTCGTTATTTCCATAACAAGCAGTCGGCGAATAACGCCAGCGGTGCAGGCGCTTGAAAGATTTTTTTGAATCGTCTCCCTCATCGACCTCAGCAAACCTTTTAATACCTGCTCTTGGTTGAAAATAATGTTCAGCGTTGGGATGGTTGAGAACATCATTTTTTTGGAACCAAAACTCTACTGTTAATTCTTGGGTGATGCCATCGGGACAAGGCAAGAAACCATCACGTACAAAAGCATTTCTTTCAGGCCAAGGATGACAAAAAACTTCTGATTTGGGATATAATACCTGAGTTTCCCAGGGAAATAATTTTTCAGGTAACATTGGGCTGGATTCATCTAGGATAATCCCCAGATTTGTGACAAGATTTTTTTTAAAGCCAATCAAAATAATGCGGTCTCTATCCTGCGGTACTCCATATTCGATCGCATTTATTAAACGTTCCACAAAAAAATATTCCGAATCAGCCAACTTAAGCTTGAGTTCGTCGTAAAAAGCTTTATGTTTTTTTGTCCTCCACAAACCTTTGACATTTTCAAACACAAAGAAATCCGGCTGCTGCTGGCAAATCAATTCAATGTACGAAGCTGAAAGTTTACCTTTATCTCCTTCCTGACCTCGATTTTTGCCGCCAACAGAAAAGTCAGGACAAGGCGGCCCCGCGATAAATCCCACAATATCGTGATGCTGGCGGGCATCCTGCATCAATTCCCGCAGGCGAAAAGCTGGTTTTCCCCCTACAAGTTGAGTTACATCTGCTTCCTCTCCTTCGCAGTATCCGTATTCTGGTAGGGGCAAATTTAGGCACTGCCGAGAGTAGCGGTATGCTTGCATGAATGGTGGGAAAATTTCATTGACATACGCTACATTAAAGCCGCTTAATTCAAAACCGAGGTCAAGGAATCCTGAACCGGAAAAAAATGAGAATATACAGGGAGAACGGTACATTAAATCATCCCAGTTATTTTAAACTAAGCTTACTATAAATTCGGTTGGGCGTGCACCTGAACTATTGCTAAAAGTCGCAGAACCCCGCGTCGGACACGGCAGGGTCGTTTCTCTACCGTTGATGCACATCTTAATTCTTACAACCATTGACCGCCTCGGAAACGCCAGTAGGGAAACAAAATCCGCATCAGTGTTTGTGATGCTAGATAAATAGCCAACCACACGAAACTATAATGCAATGCAAAAGCTCCCAAGTCAAAATCTTGCCCAGGTATTCCGGGCAAACCGATAATTTTGATTAAAAATAACACAAAAAGTGCTTCCCAAATCCCGGCGATTAATTGAAACGCGCCGGGCCAATCTCGATCCCAGCGAAACTGCTGGATGTAGATATATATGACATCCCAGGCGATGCCAAAAATTGCTACATACCCTAAAATAAAGAAAAAAATTGAGCCTGATGTGGAGGTAATTAAACCCAGAAAAAAGGGTAGGGTTACTAAAACGCCTACGGTGGCAAATAGCAGTAACCGAGTTTGCCAGCGGCCGAATAAGGTGGGAGTCATTCGATTTTAGATTTTGAGTTTTGGATTTTGAATTTTGGATTTTGGATTTTGAATTTAGGATTGAGGATTGGGATTTGAGGTAGAAGGCGAAGCTCTTTTACATCCGTTACATCCGCTACAAAATCCGTTGCCGAACTTCCTTCTTCAAATTATCCTGGAGATTTATTTAAAATCCACTTTGACCATTGTAGGAACGATCGCCAAACGCTCAATTTCCCAACACCCGGAGCTCCGTTAGCTGCCAGACTTTCAACAGAACGCAGGGCGGCGTATTGCAAGCCCAAAAAGCTGTCTACGGGCGCGTAAGGCCCGCCCAAAGTAATCGCGCCCGCTGTGTACACCCGCCCTTCTGGGTTGTTGGGGGAGGCATTGCGTAATTCGGGGACTTCAAAATCGTTGTTGACACTCAAACGCCCCAAATTATTGAGGGGAAGATTGTATTGAACTACCAAATCCTCTAGCAGGGGACTGGTTTTTACCTTAGCGTCCAAACCCGTTGCGTCAATAATAAAATCAGCTTGTAACTTAATTTGCCCCTTGAGATCCTTTTCCTGAATGTAAGTCACGGTGCGATTTTGACTGTCGCGCTCGACTCGCTCGACTTCCCCGAAGGTAATTTGATACCATCCTTGACTTAAACCTTCTTTGACTATCCGCCGCCAGTCGCTGCGATTGGCTGTGGTAGTGCCGCCCCAGTCTCCGAGAAACTGCGGGCGAAATTCGGGTTTGGCTTTTTCCAAAAGTACGCGGAGTTCGCCGCCCCAACAGGCTTTGGGCCAGTTGAAAGGTTGAAATTCATAGTGATTTTCGACGTTTCTCTGAGCTCGATCGAATTTGTTACCTTGAGGTTTGGGCGATCGCATCAAATGCAATACTTGAATGTTGGCATTTCGCTGTCGCGCTTCATAAATTCGCTGCACCACCCGCGAAGCCACAATTCCCCGCCCTCTAATTAAAACGCTGCCGCCCTTCGCCTCCAACTTTTCGTAAACGCCGTCGTGGCTTTCGTAAGCGTTGACAACCGACTCAAAATCCTGGGTTTTTTCGCGATATTCTTGCAAGTCTGGCAAAAATTGAATTGCGGGATAGCCGGTGGCTAAGTGTACGTATTTGGCGATTAAAAAAGCACGATCGCGTTGATTGGCATTCGATCGAGAATAAGCGATCGCGTACCTGCCGTCATCTGTCTTCCGAATCGCCCGCACTCTCCCGTAGCGAAACATCTGATTCCACCCGATACGCACAGTTTCCCTGTCAATCGAGTCAAACACATTCCCGGCGCGCGGCGTATAAGTTTCGGCAAAAGTCGGTTCCGCAAACACCTGCCACATCAACTTTAGCGACACCATCAACCGCCCTTTCAGCAATACCTGCCAAGCTTCCCGCAAAGCATAGGGAGGCCAGCCCCAAATGTTGTCCGGACACGAGTCAGAATTCGATCGCAGGCGTTCTCGCAGCGGAATTTGAGAATTCAGGCACAACCGACGGTAACGGGCGTAGGGTTCCGATTCCATGCCCAGAACGGCAATTCGATCGACCTTCACGCCGCAAATTCTCAGCAAATCCACCCAAATCAAGCTGCCCAAACCGCCACCAACAGCAGCCCAATCAATTTCTTCAACCGGCAGTCCCATAGATTGGATCGATCGCATTGTGACTTGATTTGCCTGCAAAAATGCGATCGGCGGAAATTCTTCCCTACTATTTGTTTGAGGCACCGGCGACACCATGGGCTGCCCCAACGCGGGGTCTGGCCTATTGGTCTGCGGGTTAAAGAAAATGTGAGAATTGACAGACTGGGTTTCTGTGGAATTAACAGTAAATGAAATGGCTATCTTGTAGGGCCCGATTTGCAGCATATCGCCATTTGCCAGCACGCACCGGGTTTGGCGGGTGCCGTTGACAAAAGTACCGTTACGGCTGCCGGTGTCAGTAACTACGATACTGTCGCCTTCGGTGGCAATCACAGCGTGAAACCGAGACACTTGACTGCTTTTGAGGGGAATTCGAGAAACTCGCTCACCGTTGATGGTGGAGGGCATACCTTCAAAAATACGTCCCAAAGCGATGGGCAATTCGAGTATCGGGGAGCGACAATCCCCCGTAGCTGTATCTTTCCAAGTAAGTCGCAGGTGCAAGGGTTGAGGATTCATTATTATTTTTTAAACATCAGCCGTCGGCTTTGAGCTTTCTGGGAAAAAAGATTTTTGAATTTGAGAGATTTGATTTGAGCTCGGGGCTTGTATCAAAAACTTTAATAGTTTTGGGTGCATGGGGGCTAGAAACCGAGAATATCTGTAGATTTCTGTTGGTTCAACGCTAGATTTTCCGTAGCAATCGGGTGAAACTAAGCCAAATGCGCCACTTGTCGTATTTAAAGTGTGGGCTGCCAATGGTGCATCTTACCGCTGATATTTGAGATTTTGGATTGAATGCACTCCCAAAAGTGTCAGGAAGCGAAAATTAGGTGCTGTTTCCTGCACGATCCTAGCATTGGCGATCGCGCGATCGAACAAAAGAGCGATCGCCCGATTCTGGCTTTTTCTCTCCCCTCAAGGAGACAGCACCACACTCGCCGCCGCCGCCAAAGAAGTACCGCACCACGGACACCCCGCACTTAACTGCGCGTAAGGCGAAACCCGGCTGCACTTGGGACACTGCAAACCGTAGGTAGAAGGCTGCGCCGGCGGGGAAGAAATTTGCACCGGAGGCGCCCCAAGCAAAACTGTCAGCGGCGCGGCTAAGTGCACCTCAGTTACATTCACCTCAATTTCCACTTGGCCTAAATGGATGCGACTGTCGGATTTCAATATTGCTTCGCCCGAGGCGAGAATTTTTCCGTCTACCAGGGGCGGATTGCTGGGGCGCAAATTCCGCACTGCATACTCCTGCAATTCCTCATTAAAAAATATTTCCACGTGCAACCCCGATACACTGGAATCCGAAAATACTATATCGCACTGCGCTGGGTCGCGTCCGAGTCTCACGCTTCCCGGGTTTTTGCTTGGCTGTTCGTTTAGAATCGTCTGAGTTTGACGAACCCCAGCCTCTGTCCATGTTAAATTAAGCTGGTTTGTCATCGTTCTATAGTTTCCTGAAATATTTAATATACTCCCCGCCCTAAAAGTGCGGATATTCTTGAAACTTCATTGGGATGCGCTACAAGTAGTCTTGCGTTCCCTCGATGTCCGTTTATATAGCAATCCTAAATGATTCAGATAAATTTGTAGGGTAGTGCCTTTCTTCGCCTACCCCATATCTATCGGGCAACCGGGCGTGGTTAGAACCCTACAACAATTACACAACTGATGAGAGGCTTGCTATATATAGCGGTTCTCAAAAAAAGTGAAGTATGCCCACGGAACTCTATGCCCGGTTTGGCCTATGCCCTATGCCCATGAGTACCTCATGTTTTTGAGAAAGTCTATACGAGTTAACCAAATATTTCGTCTCACAAACAAAAAAGCCCCGAAATCGGGGCTTTTTGCGATCGGATTGGCTTTTATTGAGAGACAGACTGGTGTTTGCTTGCCTTGTCTAGCCCGCAAACTTCTTGACCCTCAAGACAGCTTTATAACTTCTTAAGAATCGCACAGTGACGATATTTCAGTCACTGTGTTAAATAGTCACAGACTCAATTAAGCTTCGCTTTTGCGGCTTTTCCGGCCGCCTTCGCGACCAATTTGAGCCATGTGTTCCCGATTTCTGCTGACAGCTTCGCCACCTTTTTGACCGGCTTCTCTGGCTTCTTCCGAAGTAAATTCGTGTGCAGTTCCTTTCGCGTGTGCAGCTTTTCCGCCTTTGCTAGCAATTGCGCGCTGTTTTTCTGCGTCCATAGATGCGAATCCACGTTTGCTTTTCTCAGCCATGACTGTCTCCTTGTTTGTTTGCTGATTTTTTAGATCGATCCCGCCTCCACCTCCCACCGTAGTTGGGACTCCCAGCCAGCGATGAGAGGTTAGACGGTAAATTATGAAACGTCATCTGACAAATGTAAACTTTGAGTTTAAGTCGCAGGATGACTGTTTGATAATTTACAAATGTGAACTAAACATAGTTCACGCCCGGGTACTGTAGTTCAAGCCGTCAATGTTTAAGCTGATTACTGTCTTTCAATCATTCTAGAAATCCCCCAACTTTTATACCTCTTTCTCAGGTATAGTCATTCTTTAGTTCGCTGGAAGGATGGAACCGAAAGCTGATTGGCGATACACTCAGAGCATTTTTCGACTTAACGGCGACACTTCTAAAATTCAAAGTCCAAAGAGGGATGCTTTTTTATCTTTTGACTTTTTATTTTTTTGATGCCTTCGGGGCCGCCCAGTTATCCCGATGTTAGTTGGTCTGCCGATCGAGTTGTTTCTGGCAAGCGATACCTCGGGGCGCAGTGCAGGACGTACTCGATCGCACTTATCAAGTTTACCTTATGACCGATCGATACATAAATCGGTTTTATCCCTGTTTGCGTCCTTAACGCTGCGCCTACCGTTGATCCCTCGTGCAGCAAAGGCTGCCAACTGCCCCGCTCGAACCCTACTTCTGAATGTTCTCCGATAAATCTAGTTTTGGCAACTCCGATCGTCGCAATTCCTGTCAAAACTCCCAAATGGCAGGCCAGGCCGAACCTGCGGGGGTGAGCTAGTCCTTGACCGTCGCACAATATCAAGTCTGGTCTCAAACTGATATTTTGTAAAGCGTCGAGGACTGCCGGCACTTCTCGAAAAGACAGGAAACCGGGAACGTAAGGAAAAGCTGTAGGACTGCGAACCACAGACTGCTGCTGTAATTGCAAGTCTGGAAAGCTCAAAACTGTTACAGCGGCCCGCGATACGCCTTCTACACTGTCGTAGCCGACATCTACGCCTGCGACGTACCGAACTGGCGACCGTAGATTTTCGGTAATTACCTCTGACCGGAGAACATCTTGAATGACGATCGCCTCTTCAATTGTCTTCGGCCAAGGGTGTTGCTGCAACATTAGATATTTTTCTTCAACCGTTCTCATCTAACTTTAGCTTATTTTCTGCCATTTTCAAATTCTAATTTTTAACATTTGTCGCTATAAATTCAAAACTTGCCCAAGGAGTCTTTTTTTATACTCGCTTTGGGTTGGGTAAGTCCCACCAATGCCCCTTCTCTAGCAGATTTTGAAGGAGGAAGGAATAGTTGACAGTTGACAGTTGACAGTTGACAGTTGACAGTTGACAGTTGACAGAAGTCCGATGGAAGTCGGAGGAAGGAGGAAAAGCAGTTCAGTATGATAGAGATATTAATGCTGCAATAAATATTAGAAATGAAGGTTTGCGAATTCTGGCGTTAGGAACTAGCGCTTCTGCCCTTGGAGGGAATGTAAGACCAAAATCTTCAGGACGTAAAAAATCTATGAAAGTTGAGGCAATCCCCATTGAATTGGGAAGCCTACACGCTCACCGCCAGGAAGCGTGTAGGTAGTTCGCAGTTAAAAAAGCAACCCAAGATGCTCAAGCCCAAATTAACCGGGCTCTCATAGCAAGCAGAAGCTCAACGGTTGCAGCGACAAACTTTAACTACCTCGCCGGGAAGTCCCCCGAAGAAGATGTACTAATCTTAGCGCGGTGGGATGAAAGGCAGAGAAATAGGCTCCACTCAAATTTCCAAATCTTCTCGATACTCTTACTGTTTTGTGTATAATGCAGTAAGGAGGTGTTAAGATGTTACACAAAGCGGTCAAAGTTAGAGTTTATCCAACACCAGAACAACAGGTGTTATTATCTCAGCACTTTGGCTGTGCTAGATGGTGGTGGAATTACGCTTTAAACAAGTCGATCGAGACTTACAAAAAACCGGAAAAAGCCTCGGTCAATCAGCACTTAATACCTTCTTACCCCCATATTAAAAAAGCAGAAGAAACTTTATGGTTATCTGAATGTTACGTTACAGCCAAGTTTTGCAAGCAACAACGCTCAATCTAACAACAGCCTATAAAAACTTTTTTGCAGGTCGTGCTAGATTCCCCCGTTACAAGTCAAAACAGGGCAAGCAGTCAATTCAGTATCCTCAGAATGTGAAAGTATTTGAGGGGCTTGTTCAATTTCCTGGCAAAGTCGGTAAAATTAAAGCTAAGCTGCATAGGAATATTGAAGGAATAATTAAGACTGTAACGGTCAGCTTAGAACCATCAGGGAAATACTTTGCATCAATATTGACCGAGGCTGAAGGTGAAAACCCAACATTTTCAACTGAGGGTAAAGTAATTGGGATTGACTTAGGATTGACTCATTTTGCGATCGCGAGTGATGGCACTAAAGTCTCTAAATACAGTAATCCTAAGCACTTAGCCAAACATGAAAAAAATCTTAAACGCAAGCAACAAAAGCTAGCAAAAAAACAGAAAGGAAGTAAATCAAGAAACAAAGCTAAAAAGACTGTAGCTAAAGTGTACGCTCGGATAGCTAAATCCCGTCAAGATTTTTTGCATAAGTTATCAAGAAAACTCGTCAACGAAAACCAAGTTGTCGTAGTAGAAAATCTTAATGTTAAAGGCATGGTACGCAACCACAATTTAGCTAAAGCAATATCTGATGCTGGATGGGGAACTTTTACTAATTTCTTAGCTTACAAGCTAGATAAAAAAGGTGGGAAGTTAATAGAAATTGACCGATGGTTCCCCAGTTCTAAACTTTGCTCTAGCTGTTATTACCAAATTGATAAGTTACCACTTGATGTTAGAGAGTGGACTTGTCCCAATTGTGGCACTCGTCACGATCGCGATGGTAATGCAGCAACAAATATTAGAGCAGAAGGTATCAGAATGCTACAAACGGATGGAACAGCCGTTTCTGAAGAGTGGAGGGGAAGTAAGACCAACGTGCATGACGTAAGTCAGTTCGCTCGGCATTGCCCCGCGATGTTAGAAGCTTGCACTATAATCGCTTCGATAAGCGTGCGGGTAGTTCACCCAAGGTTTCAATTGCCAAGGAAGGTTCGGTATCGTAGTCCAAAATTAAAGGCAAGTCAGTTCGCCTGTGTGGCATGGCAGTGAGTACCCGCACTGAATTGGTAAAGACGATCGCATTCGGCACAATCACTCGCTCTCCCTGATAAGTCATAATTTGAGTTCAACGCATCGAAATCTCTTCGACTGTACCTTCAAAGCCTTCTACAACTATCTGGTCGCCTAATTGAAACGGTTCGTGCAACAGCATCAAGATGCCTGCTAAAAAGTTTTTGAAGATATCTTGGAAGGCAAAACTAACAGCTACTGAACCCAATCCTAACAAACCGATGATGTCTCCGGGAGGCAAAGCCGGGAAAGCAATGACGCAGGCGATTGAACTGCCAGCCGCCCAAGTGAGGGCAAAGGCTATCTGCACCAAGAGCGATCGCAAGGATAAACTTTTGACAGTCTGTTGAGTAGCTGCCGAGACTGCGAGGCTAACAAACTTTGCTGCCGTGTTCGTCAGCACAATAACTACCACAGCCGCTGCTATTGAAGGCATTGCCTCGATCGCTTGGCCCAGCAGATTTAACAAGCTAGTTTGGATTTATTGAATTATGGCGCCCATTGTTAAATTTGAACTAAAAATTTTTAGGTAAATATATCGATCGCTGGCTAATTTATTATTTTGCCAGACCATCGTTTATGCTATATTCAACAGACAATGATATCATAGATGTCATATATGTAATGCTGAGTTCATTCCCCGGAAAAACAGAAAGATGAATTTTGATTTGCAGCAACTGATTAAAACCTTCGGCTATTTGGGAATTTGGGCTATTGTGTTCGCGGAATCCGGATTGCTGTTCGGTTTTTTTCTGCCGGGAGACAGCTTGCTATTTGCTGCGGGCATTGTGGCGTCGGGGCCAAACTCTATGAATATTTGGACGCTAATTTTTGGGTGTTTTGTCTGCGCGGTGGCTGGCGATAATGTTGGCTATGCAAGCGGACACCGTTGGGGCCGTCGCTTATTTAACAAGGAAGATTCGTGGCTTTTTAAGAAAGAATATTTAGAAAAAACTGAAAACTTCTACGAAAAACACGGCCACAAAGCAGTTGTACTGGCCAGATTTATGCCAATTGTCCGCACTTTTGCACCGATAGTGGCGGGAGTGGCGGCAATGAAATACAAAACTTTTATGTTTTACAACCTGCTGGGCGGGTTTGTGTGGACGGTGGGGTTGACCCTACTCGGTTATTATTTGGGAAAGATGATTCCTCCGGACAAAGTTGATGAGTATTTACTGCCGATTGTTGGTGTGATAATTGTACTTTCTTTTGTGCCTTCGATTATTCATATCATTCAAGAACGCCGCGCTAATAAGTAGAAGGAAGTTCGGCAACGGATTCTGTAACGGATGTAATGGATGTAACAATACTTCGGACAGTTTTTCAACGACTCTGTAAGCGTTACAGCGTAAGCCCTGGCATTTTTAATGTTTTTTTGAAAGTCAGGGCTAGACTCAAACATTGAAAAAATACTCATCCCTATAGCCATCAAGGGTTTGAGATACTCGATTAGATCTAAAAATGTCCGAAGTATTGATGTAACGAATGTAAGAGAAATGGAAGAGAAATGGAAGTCGGAAGGAGGAAGAAGGAAGAATGCTTACACATCAAGCTTTTTCGGGATCGGTATTTTAGGTTGAGTTAGGCGGATTGACTTGACAAAAAAGAGTTAGTCCCCCTAGGATAAGGTTTGAGATGAAATTTGAATATTTCAGATAGCTGTGTGGAGTCAATGTAAAATTTCAAATGTAAAATCGACTGACTCTGGCTGTGTTAGTTACTGCTCGGTGCTGATATCGCAAATTGGTCGATCGCTCACAATCAAAATTTAAGATAAGCACCGCCGATTGTGATGGACTAAAATCACAGATTAAATCACAACACTTGATCGTCGATGGGTTTATAAAAAACATTCGGCAAGCGGAAAAAGAGCGTGTCTTTAGACCGCTCGATGCAAGCGAGACGGGCGGTTTTAACCGCCGTGAATCTTTCTTAATTCTTAATATTTTTAGCAGTGTAAAAAGGGATATTACCGTTATAATCTAGATTGGGATGGATACACAGGTGCAAACCTAGGAAGCAAATGCCTACCATATATTAAAGGTACGCGGGGACTCCACGGAACCAAGGGCTAAGTCCCTTAAACGCTTGAGGAGCTTGTTGAAAGACAAGGATAGCAGCCCACCATTTTTTGGCAAGAGGATTGCGCCCAGGAACCCTAGCAATAGGGATATTAAGAACGAAATTTCTTAAGAATCTCAGTGTCTTTAGACCTGAGAGTGTCAACTGCTAAAACTAACAAAGTTTGATGATTTCTGGGAAATAACATAAATGGTAGCTACATCCGTCAAAATTAAACACGAAGTCAAAGACTTATCCCTCGCCCCGTTGGGCAAGCAACGTATCGAGTGGGCAGGCCGCGAAATGCCGGTATTGCGTCAAATTCAAGAACGCTTCGCTAAAGAAAAGCCCTTCGCAGGCATCCGTATTTCAGCTTGCTGCCACGTTACAACAGAAACAGCTCATTTGGCGATCGCCCTGAAAATGGGCGGCGCAGACGCTGTACTCATCGCTAGCAACCCCTTGAGCACCCAAGATGACGTAGCAGCTTGCCTAGTTGAAGACTACGGCATTTCCGTCTTCGCCCTCAGAGGAGAAGACGCGGCTACCTACGAACGTCACGTTAACACAGCCCTCGACCACCGTCCCAACATTATCATCGACGACGGTAGCGACGTGGTAGCTGCTCTGATCCAGCACCGCCCCAACCAAATTTCCGACTTGATCGGCACCACCGAAGAAACCACCACCGGCATCGTGCGCCTGCGCGCTATGTTGAAAGATGGCGTGCTGACTTTCCCGGCGATGAACGTCAACGACGCAGATACGAAGCACTTCTTTGACAACCGCTACGGTACAGGTCAATCTACTCTAGACGGCATTATCCGCGCTACCAATATCTTGTTAGCTGGTAAAAATATTGTGGTTGCAGGTTACGGCTGGTGCGGCAAAGGCACGGCACTGCGCGCCCGCGGTATGGGCGCCAACGTAATTGTTACCGAAATCGATCCGATTCGGGCGATCGAAGCAGTCATGGACGGTTTCCGCGTCATGCCGATGGACGAAGCAGCAACAGTCGGCGATATCTTCATCACCGTTACCGGCAACAAACACGTCATTCGTGCCGAACATTTCGACACCATGAAAGACGGCGCAATGGTTTGCAATTCCGGTCACTTCGACATTGAAATCGACCTCAAATCCCTCGGTGCAAAAAGCACTGGTGTGAAGACAGTTCGCTCTTTCACCCAAGAATACCGCCTCAATAACGGCAAGTCGATTATTGTGTTGGGCGAAGGCCGTTTGATCAACTTGGCAGCCGCCGAAGGACACCCCAGCGCTGTCATGGATATGAGTTTTGCTAACCAAGCTTTAGCCGCAGAACATCTGGTCACCAACAAAGGCAAACTAGAGCCGGGTATTCATTCAATCCCAGTGGAAGTTGACAGAGAAATTGCCCGTCTAAAATTGGAAGCAATGGGTATTTTCATTGATACCTTGACACCCGAGCAAATTGAGTACACCAACTCTTGGACTTCGGGAACTTAATCATAGTTTAGAGTTGTAGAAGCAATCCTATTGCTGACAACTTAAGGTTAAACCAACAGTCTTTCTTGTTTGTGTCGAAGTCTAGATCCCCCCTAACCCCCCTTAATAAGGGGGGAACCGGAATCAGATCAAAGTCCCCCTTATTAAGGGGGATTTAGGGGGATCTAGACTCAGGTAAAAACGAGATTTCTCAGGACTTTCAGTGTCTAGATCCCCCCTAACCCCCTTAATAAGGGGGGAACCGGAATTGATCGAAGTCCCCCTTATTAAGGGGGATTTAGGGGGATCTAGACTCAGGTAAAAACGAGATTTCTCAGGACTTTCAGTCTTAAGTTGTCACCAATGGGCAGAGCCTAGGAACGAGCAAAATGACTAATGACTAATGACTAATGACTAATGACTAATGACTGATGACTTCTGCTGTACCTATTACCAATTATTAAATCAAAATGGTTGAATGGATAACTAACACAATGCAGTCGATGGGCTATCTCGGCATTGCGTTATTGATGTTTTTGGAAAACCTGTTCCCGCCCATCCCCTCAGAATTGATTATGCCGCTGGCAGGATTCACCGCATCCAAGGGCGATATGCAGATGATACCGGCGATCGCAGCAGGGACGATCGGCACAGTTTTAGGGGCACTTCCCTGGTACTATGCGGGTAAAATATTGAGCGAAGAACGCTTGAGGAATTTAGCCGACAAATACGGCAAGTGGATTACAGTATCCGGCGCCGATATTGACAAAGCAAATAGATGGTTTAACAGACACGGCAACAAAGCCGTATTTTTGTGTCGCCTCGTACCGGGAGTTCGCACCCTAATTTCCCTGCCCGCTGGCATCAACAATATGGCTTTAATCCCGTTTTTAGTCTACTCAACAATCGGCACAATTTTGTGGGTGAGTTTCCTCACTTTTGCCGGATATAAATTAGGCGAAAATTATGCACTTGTAGATGATTACCTAGCTCCAGTTTCCAAAATAGTTGCTGTGACTATTGTCATCGGCTTTATTTTGTGGGTTGTGAAAAAGAATATGCAAAAGGAAAAATATCGCAAGTAAATGCAAGAAGAAGGAAGAAGGAAGAGGGAAGAAGGAAAGAAGCAAGGAGGAAGGAGGAAAGAAGAAGCAATAAAATCTTAGATTTCAGAAATTAAGAACTTCCTAATTGTCTTGGCGGTTGCCATATCCTCAAAATAATCTGCGTTCATCTGCGGTTCAAAAGCAATCGCCATTTTGACTCGCTTCAACAATGTCTCAACATTAGCGACAAAACATAAACAGAAGACCATATTTGAGACGAACTTCTGCTATTTTTACTACTTTTTTGAATTTATTTTTAAATTGGCGATCGCCAGATTAGCACAGTGACACGCAGCCGATCGCTTCTTCCTTCTTCCTTCTTCCTTCTTCCTTCTTCCTTCTTCCTTCTGGTATAATCGTGGCAAAATAGGGAACATTGCTATCCGCACTGTTAAGATATGTACGAAAAAATTGTAGCCCCGACAACTGGTTCTAAAATTACTTTCAAAGACGGTTCGCCGATCGTCCCCAACGACCCAATTATCCCCTTCATACGCGGTGACGGTACGGGCGTAGACCTCTGGCCAGCATCCCAGAAAGTCATGGATACTGCCGTAGAAAAGGCTTACGGCGGCCAGCGGAAAATTAACTGGTTCAAGATTTACGTAGGCGACGAAGCCTGCGATGTCTACGGTACCTACCAGTATTTGCCCCAAGATTCCCTAGACGCCATCAAAGAATACGGCGTCGCCATCAAAGGCCCCCTGACAACCCCAGTAGGTGGCGGAATTCGATCGCTCAACGTAGCATTGCGCCAAATATTTGACCTCTACGCCTGCGTGCGGCCGTGCAAATATTATGATGGCACCCCATCGCTGCACAAAACTCCCGAACTGCTAGACGTAATTATTTACCGGGAAAATACAGAAGATATTTACCTGGGAATTGAATGGAAACAAGGCAGCGAAATCGGTAACAAACTAATTGAATACCTCAACAATGAGTTAATTCCCGCAACGCCAGAACACGGCAAAAAACAAATACGCCTCGATTCTGCGATCGGCATTAAACCAATTAGCAAAAGCGGTTCTCAGCGTTTAGTACGACGGGCAATTACCCACGCTTTGCGGTTGCCAAAAGACAAGCAGCAAGTAACCTTGGTGCACAAAGGCAACATCATGAAATACACCGAAGGAGGTTTCCGAGATTGGGGTTACGAGTTGGCAACCACCGAATTTCGCGCTGATTGCGTAACAGAAAGAGAGTCCTGGATTCTCGGAAACAAAGAACACAATTCCGAGATTAGCTTAGAAGACAATGCCCGCCAAATAGATCCGGGCTACGACGCTTTGACACCCGAAAAACAAGCCGTAATTTGTAAAGAAGTTTCCGATGTTTTGTCCGCAATTTGGGAAAGTCACGGTAGCGGAAAGTGGAAAGAAAAAATCATGGTCAATGACCGGATTGCTGACAGTATTTTCCAACAAATTCAAACTCGACCAGCCGAATATTCAATTTTGGCAACGATGAATTTAAACGGCGATTATTTGTCAGATGCAGCCGCAGCAATTGTCGGCGGATTGGGCATGGGCCCCGGTGCGAATATTGGTGATGAATGTGCTGTTTTTGAGGCGACTCACGGCACTGCACCTAAGCACGCCGGTCTCGATCGAGTTAATCCCGGTTCCCTGATTTTGTCGGGAGTGATGATGTTAGAATATATGGGATGGCAGGAAGCGGCAGATTTGATTAAGAAGGGTTTGGGCGCTGCAATTTCTAACGGTGAAGTTACCTACGATTTGGCAAGGTTAATGGAGCCTCCGGTGCCGGAACTCAAGTGTTCTGAGTTTGCTGAGGCGATTATTAAGCACTTTGCTGATTAGTAGGTTTGAGAGATTTTTTGACCGCCGATGAACGATGATAAACGCTGATAATATTGGTGATATCTTTCCTTATCTGCGGTTGAAAAAATTAAGTTCTGGACGCAACTCTAATATTAAAAAAAGGTACGTTGTTGCGCTTCAGCGCTCTTGCAGATATAGAAAAAGAGCGCTGAAGCGCAACAACGTACCTAAGAATTAACACCATATTATGGCAGTTGTGTCTAGGACAAAAAATGCTATTTTTGTATAGATGGAACAGCCATACCGCGCTCAACGGCGGGACGCTTCTGCAAGGTTTCTACCCAACGTTTGAGGTGGGGATGGTTGTCGAGGGTTAATCCTTGAAATTCGTAAATAGCCACCCACGGATAAGTCGCGATATCGGCGATGGAATATTCGCCGCAAATGTATTCGTATTTTGCTAGTTGAGAATCTAATACTCCGTAGAGGCGCAAGGTTTCTTTTTCGTAGCGTTGAATTGCATAGGGAATTTGTTCGGGTGCAAAACGTCTGAAGTGGTTTAGTTGTCCGAACATTGGCCCGACGCTGGCCATTTGAAACATCAGCCACTCCATGACTTGAAAGTATTTGTGTTTGTCGGTGGGCAGAAATTGGCCTGCTTTTTCGGCTAGATAGATCAGGATGGCGCCTGACTCGAAGACTGTAATGCCGTTATCGCGATCGACTATAGCGGGTATTTTGCTGTTGGGGTTGATGGCGATGAATTCTGGGCTAAATTGGTCGTTTTTGCTGATGTCTATGACGTGCACGTTGTAGGGTAAACCTATTTCTTCGAGCATGATCGAGACTTTGCGGCCGTTCGGTGTGGTAAAAGTGTAGAGATCGATCATAGTTGATAGTTAAGAGTTGATAGTTGACCTATGGTAGGGGCGGTGCCCCCGTGCCCGCCCTCTTATTTGACAATTCACAGTTAACAGTTGACAGTTTAGGACAAAGTTTTTAAGACGGGAATTTATACCCTGTTCTAAAAACTTGGGGAATCCTGCGATGCCCGGATGGGAAACCCTATTTTTTGGTATGATTATATTATAGTGATTTAAGGTGTATTATTAATAATAATGAATATTCTGGAAATTCTCAAAGACGATTATCAAAGATTCCCCGAAAATCAGACTTACAACATTTACGCAAAAGATGTTTATTTTGAAGACCCAGTGAATCGATTTACTGGAGTCGATCGCTACCGAAAAATGATCGGGTTTATGGGGACTTTTTTTCAACAGATTAAACTCGACTTGCACGAGATTTCTCAGTCGGGAGATACTATAGACACTCGTTGGACTCTGAGTTGGATGGCGCCGTTACCTTGGAAACCGAAAATGGCAATTAGCGGTAGGAGCGAACTGAAGGTTAACGGCGACGGTTTAATCGTTTCCCACGTCGATTACTGGAACTGTTCGCGGTTAGATGTGCTGAAACAACTGGTATTTGCGATCGACAAATAACCGCTTTTAATTAGCCTGTAGCGCGTGCACTGCGATCGGGTTGAGCTTGTAGGGCGCTTTTTTGGAGGACTGAAGTCCTCACTACAAACTTTCTGCGATCGCACTTTTTAACGGATATTCGAGGTTTGAGCCAAGTTTTTTGGTTGAAAACTGCGTTTTGGGCGATCGGGCTATTGACGTTAGCCGATATTTGTGCTACAAATATACTACATAATGGATCGAGTTAAATATATTTAAACAAAAATGCCCTACGAAAAATTAGAAATATCCACCCCAAAACCAGTATTATCCTGGGCAAATCACGCCCTGGGCGACAAAGAGACCAAGATGGCAACCAATGTAGCATCTTTGCCCTTTGTATTCAAACACGTCGCATTAATGCCCGACGTACATTTAGGAAAAGGAGCTTTAGTCGGTTCAGTAATTGCCACAAAAGAAGCAATTATTCCTGCTGCTGTGGGGGTGGATATTGGTTGCGGGATGATGGCAGTAAAAATGCCATTCAACGCCAACAAATTAGAAGGAAAACTCAAACAAATTCGCCTCGATATCGAAGCAGCAATTCCCGTCGGATTTGCAGAAAACAAAGAAGTCGAAAAATCTGTCACCAACTGGCAAAGATGGGGCGATTTCAAGGAACTGCATCAAGGAGTGCAGCGCCAAGATAATAAAGCTTTAAAACAGTTAGGTTCCCTCGGCGGCGGCAATCATTTTATCGAGGTTTGTGTTGATACCGAAAACTCGGTTTGGCTGATGCTGCACTCTGGTTCGCGCGGTATCGGCAATCTGCTAGCCCAACACCACATCGACACTGCTAAAGATTTAGCTAAACTGGCAGAAATTAGTTTAGCTGACAAAGATTTAGCTTATTTTGTAGCGGGTACGCCGGAGTTTGCTGCTTATTGGCACGATTTGCAGTGGGCGCAGGATTATGCGAGTTTTAATCGCGATATCATGATGAATCGGTTTAAGAAAATTGTGGAAAAGCATCTCGCTGGTGGCAAAGTTACGAAGCCACTTTTACACGTGAATTGCCACCACAATTATGCGGAAAAAGAAGTACATTTTGGCGAAGATGTGTATGTGACTCGCAAGGGTGCTGTGCGCGCGCAAGTTGACGATTTGGGGATTATTCCAGGTTCGATGGGGACAAAATCTTTCATTGTGAAGGGCAAAGGTAATGTGGAAAGTTACTGTTCTTGTTCTCACGGTGCGGGGCGATTGATGTCTCGAACTAAAGCGAAGAATGTATTTACTCTGGATGATTTTGTGCGGCAAACTGATGGGGTTGAGTGTCGGAAAAATGAGGAATTTTTAGATGAAATTCCGGGGGCTTATAAGCCGATAGAGGAGGTGATGAGTCAGCAGTCCGATTTGGTGGAAGTTGTGGCGACTCTGAAGCAGGTGGTTTGCGTCAAGGGTTGATGGGGGGGATTTAGTGCGATCGCCCGTTAGCGGAGCCCTCGAAGAGGATCGAATTTCTGATGATACACTTAGAGGTAGGAATCGATATAAATTCAAGCTTGAGGAAAATAGGCATGATAAATATTGAATATCTGACCAACCAAGACGGAGAGGCGATCGGAGTCGTAATTGCGATCGATAGAGAAGTTTATACTTTCAGCTTGACGGCGTTTTGATTCAATCAAAAAATCTTGGTCTTGTGAAAACATAACTTGCCTGATTCATCTAAGTTAAGGAAAATATCTGTAAACTTCTTTCCGGTGCAACACTCTGACAAAAATGACGATATTTTCATCGGCTGTCATACCGATTCTGTAGTCTCCGACCCTAATTCGATAGTAGTTACCGTCAGCCTTAAGCTTTTTCAAATTGCTGATATTTGCGAGATTTTCAGCTTCCTCTACTTCTTCAATAACTGCCTGAATTCGTTGCAGTAGGGATTGCTCGCGCAGATTGTTTAAATCTTTCTCGAAGCTCTTTATAAATTCAACATTCATTCTTTTCGCCCTAGAATCTTGAAAATTTCTTCGCGGCTAACTGGCTCGGTATTTTCGCCTTCTTGGATTGCTTTTTCTAAGGCAATATCTTCAAGAATTTCTGCCAATAAATCGTAAACTATTTCTTTTCTTTCTTGGAGCAGTTCAACAATTGCACTTTTTAGTAGTTGTTTCAGTTTGATCTCGTCTATGGTAATGTCAGACATAAAGCCTCCAGATATGGGAGTTTAGTTTAATCCTAACATACTCTCTATTATTCCATCATCTCGCTAATCCACGCGACAATCTCTGCAATTAAGTTCGGTTGACTGGGTGAAAAAGTTGGCAAGGGAATATCGCCTTGTTCGCACACCACACAAATCGCCCCATCGAACTTGCTTAAAGCTTTGAGAAATGGCTCGCTAAATCCTGTGGGTGTGGCTGAGAGTGCTGTGGAATCGTAGCAGATGAAAAACAGAGGAATTTCGCTTTCTATCCTTAATTCATCCCAGTAATCTTGTAGTTCTGCCATTGTTTTGGGTTTGCCATCTTCACTTTTGTCACAACCTTGTAAGCGCATTTCATTGTAAATTTTTGTAGCGGGATTTTCGGGATTACAGAATTTGTCACTATCGATGCAAATTAGCTTTACTTTGTTGCATAGATCGGGTCGATAGTTAATAGCTTCGGCAAGGAATTGGGGTAGTTTTTCTAAGTTGGGGCTTGCTGTTGCGGAGTTGGTAATGGTGTCTTGGTGCCAAGCTTGATAGAAGTCGGGGTAAGAGAGATTTTGGGCGCAGTGCCAGAGGACTACGTAGCAGTCTTCAAATAAATCAAAGTTATTTTCGTAAGTTTCAGTCTTCATGTGAGGTTGAAGTAAAGAAACCACTTCTTGACGATGTTCATCAGTAGTAATGATTTTTAATAAACTGTTAATAGCTCTTCTCCTAGCATATTCTGCTTTAGCCGTTTCTAGTACCTTTACTAGGGCATAAATAGCATTTTTACTTCCCTTGCCAATTTCTCCTAAGCTATCCAAGGCTTTTGAACTATTCCGAAAATCATCGCATGGCTTAAGTATATTAGGGAGCATTGAGCTATATTGATATTGATGCTTGGTAGTTTCTAGGATTTCAATTATTACGGCTACAGCTTTGCAGTTCCCTGGATTTATTCTTCCTAGACTGTCAGCAGAATAAAAACGGATCTCTTCATCTTTAGTATTTGCTAGAATACCAGTCAATTTATCTATAGCTTTAGGATTGTCATGACCAACTTTGCCTACAGCTTCTAAGAGGGCTATCTGTAGATGTTTGTCCTTAGTTTCATTGGTTTCACTCAAAATAGATAGTAAGCAATCTATACTATTTATATCGTTGATTGCATCGGTTTTTTTTAGGCTTCTCACAGCCTTCAATAGTACATCTTCATCCTCGTTTTTAAAGTTTTCTATAATTTTCATTGATACTCTTGTGACTACGATACCTCGTCGATCAATTTCGCATAAATTGTCTAATGCTAAATAACGAAGAGATGGATCGTTATCTTTTTCAATAACTTCTACGAAAGCCTTGATAATTTGGCTATCTTGTTGGTTGGCTTTCTTTAATTTATTCCTAGCATTAATGCGCTTCTTGTAATTAATGTCATTATCTAATGATAACTTTATTAAATCCTCAATTATTTCAAACTCTTCTGGATTAGATGTTGGATTATGATGCACAGGAGTAGTTATTTTTTTGAGTTCTCTGTCGATAGTGGAGGGTTTTGCAGATTCTATTTTATTTAAGCTAATTAATGCTTGGTTGCGAATTTCGTGATTTTTGGTGTTGTTCAAGACTCTATTTAAAGCAGAAGTAGATTGAAAATCACCCTGTCCAATCTCTCCTAAGACAGAGATGGCACGCCTATAAAAAGATTCAGGATATTGGGGATTTTCTAAAATAGAGCAAATTTCCTGAATGGTACTTGATTTATCAGTCTGTGCCAGAATTTTGTCGATCATTACGTGACGTGAAATAACATCAATGTGTTTTTGCCATTCCTGTTTTTCCTGATTAAAATAACCCAATCCAATATGTACTAATTGATTCACAATATTCTTGGCAAGAGGATGAGATTTGAATTCATTAATTCCTGATGCAGCAAGAAAATAGGCGCGATATTCATAAAACCCTTTTCCTATGTTTTCCCACTCCCATTCTCCACATCCATCATCAAAATTAACCAAAGCATCAATAAATTCCTGTTTCTGCGCTTCTATATTTTCTCGCCCCAACCACAGCAAAATTACCTCTTTCCACTGCGGCTCAAAAATGCGGTATTTTTCTGCAACGGGTTTATCTTGATGTTGACCAGGTAAGAAAAAATCCCGATCGCCAATTGCACAAGCGGCGAAATATTCTTGAAATGTGGGATGGTAGAAAGCGTAGACAGGTTTAAGGGGATTTTTCGCATCTACTCCCACTTGATTCAGCCAGCAGACTTTGAGCGCTAATTGGAACAAAGAATCGTTTTTAAATACACCTTCAATAAACTTATGTTGCAAACAAAATCGGTTCTCTTGCTTATCAATTGCTTCTTTTGCCAACTCTCTCAGCTTGGCGTTTAGTTGCTGTCTCTCTTCCGGTGTTGTACGAAATTCATCTTGTTTCCACCTGTACACTTCCTCCACATAATGCTGGTAAAGTTCTGCCTTGGTATCGGGTAACTTGCCATCTAGCAAATGCCAGATCGAACACAATAGCATTAACCGTAGGGGATTTCTCACCAAATCCTTAATTCGTTCTTTTCCGGTTTGGTTTAATTCTTGTTGCAAGTGAATCCCTAGTGCGGGATCACTTTTGCGAAAACCATCATGAATAAACTGCTTGACTTTCTCTTCGCTAAACCACAACGTGCGATAGGTTTGAAAGCCATTGAGTGCATAAGGATTTGCTTCCCAAATATTCAGCCTACAAGTCAGCATCACAGGCAAATTATGACTCCAAGTTGGTAGCCATCGATCGATAAATGTGAGAGGATCACCCGACGCAGCCATCTCATCCACGCCATCCAGCAGCAGCCATACCTTTCCAGCAATCAACTGTTTTTCAAAATTAGCTTTGATTTCCGGGGTGATGCTAACTAATGTATCTTCTAGCCAACGATTCAGGAGATATTCTTTTAAATGTAGCGCTGGCTTTGGCAAATTTCCCAAGGATATCCAAATCGGCAAATAATCGGTATTTTCCAAGATCCAGAAAGCAATTCTTTGCAGGAGTGTGGTTTTACCAGCACCCGCTTCTCCAATTACTGCAATTTTGTTACTTTGATTGGATTTGATGACTTTGACAAGAAATTCTTGGTACTCCAGTTTCTCGGTTTCTTCGTAGTCTGGCTGGTACAACCGGGATTTTTCAGGATGATCGTCCCCACTCCTTTTGTCTGGCTTTATGCGTTCGACTAATTCTAAATCGACATCAATATCGTCGAGATTAAATACCATCGCCTTAGCAAGCACCAGCCGATTGGTTGTCAGTTGCTTTTGCTTTTCCAAGCGGTTCCCGCAGATATCGCGCCAGTAGTCGATGCTTTTATCTGTTGTCTGGGGAGATATTTCAAGCTGCAATTTCTGTCGAACTACGTCCAGATTTTCGTCTATTGATATATTTTTATGTTTCAGAGATAGGGTGAATCTTGAAGGTGGGGTATTTGGGCGTTTATTTGGGTTGTTTTTAGGGTGTTTATCCTGCAAAACTCCCAAGTCTTCCAAATAATAAATTGCACCTCGGACTACCTCTTGTTTTCGCTTTTCCAAGATACTGGGAGAATTTTCCCACTCACGTTTCGGAAGCTCAAGAGGATTGCCTGTTTTTTCTGCTAGCTGCCACAACGCCTGTTTTGTTATACCTGGAACTACTTGCTCTCCTCGTTTATTTTTCTTCTTGTATTCCCCACTTACTTTCAGCGTATTCTCAGAAATCCACTCCACTTGAACTGCTGCTTTTAGCTCAGAGTCATCAAGGGTGAAATCAGGACTTGCCAATAGCAACAAGGCTTTTACCAATTTCAGCACGTTTTGCTTGAAATGTTCTTCTCTACCAAACTTGTGTACACCTTTCTCAGCCATGGGTCAAATATAAAGAAAATCTTAAAAAATTTTCGTTGTCTGCTTGGGCAACCTTGCCCAAGCAGCTAATCCCCATTTTATAAGCACTTTGAAAGTTGCTTGGGGAATTTGCTTGGGTTTTGCCCACAGGGGAGGCTTGTTTTGTAAACGATACAGCCACTAAGTGAGGGCATATGAACAATCTTCAAAGTCAAAAGTTGTTGCGAGTTATAGCAACTGCATTTATCCTGCAAGCAGTCATCATTGGTGTGAAGGGAAATATCGACGTGCAATCTGGTAAACCCATCCTCGATGTTATACCGTGGATGATGATTCAAGATACAGCGTTAATGCTTAAAGTTCTTCGTACCCAAAAGAGTGTTGAGGAGAGCGATCGCATTAAAAAAGACCGGATCGCCCAAAATCCCGACGATTGAAATCGCTTTGAGACAGCAAATTCGATCGCCCACAGCATCAAAAAGGGGAAATTGAACTGTTCTCAACTTCCCCCTATTGACAAATATTCGACTTTCTGAGCTTTTTCCTAACAAGCCATCTGCTTCCACTCAATTTCTAGCAAGCGCAGCAGTCTGTCATCACCTTTGGCCTTTGCTACTTGCTGCCTGCGATCGAGAATACTGCAAATATGCGATCGGTGAACTTGCGCCAAATCCGCAGCAGTTGGTGCAGATTCAACCGCCGCGCAAGCTGCGCCAACTGTTGTGACCTGCTGCTGGGCTTGAAAATCTCGCTTTGTGGTAGAGTTGATACCGCCGTATTTTTTGGGGACAGCCAGGTGTCTCGGATACCGATAGTTCCAGTCCTGACCCCGATATTTGCCTGCGACTTCCCCTTCGATCATATCTACTGTCGGAATGTCGCACTCGTAATTGGCACCGCGATAAGTGAGTTTCATATTTTTCGATCCTTATATTGAGATAAAAACGGTCGTCAGTCGATTTGAGATTTGAGATTTGAGATTTGAGATTTACTTTACAGATGAATCTGGTAGCTCGGACTTTGGTCTAAAATTTTGCGATCGACTTTCAGGAGTATACGTGGCACGGTACCTGCTTTTGGGTCTGGTTAGGTCACGCTTGCTTTTGATAGCTAAAACTATTTAAGTTTCTGTATTCAATTATACTGTTTTTTAATTGAAATGCGTTTGTTTACATAAATTAATATTTTGACGGTGAGAAGGCAGGAAAAAACCCGCCGCAGCGGGTTTAATCGAGCTTTGACTAATTCGATCGTACTCAGAACGAAACGGATCGAGATCCGAGGAATTACCCGACTGTCACTTCATCGGTTTGCACGCCTGTGGCGCCCTCTTCAGCAGAGGCAATGGCCACCAACTTGTCAAGAACTTCCTGACTGGGAACTTGACCCTTGAGGACAACCGTGCCGCTGAGCTGAGCAACCCAAACAGTATCGATATCAGCAACTTCTGAATCGCCGTCAAAAGCCAAGGCCACCCGCTTCGCCAGGCCGCTTTCGTCAAAATTTCCGTCTGGGCCGACTTTAGCAGGAGCAATGGATTGTGCTTCGGCAGCTTGCTGTACTACTTCTGCCATTGGTTGAGCCTGCTCTTCAGGCTTTTCCAGTCCAAACAGTCTTTTAAACCAACCCATAGAAGTTGAGTCTCCAGAAAATACACTTTGTCTAAGATAGCTCTAGAATTCCAAAAGAGTCGTAATTGTTGCAAAACTAAGCGAAATTTCTGAAAATGCTTTTTCTACGGACTTTCAGAATCTAAAATCTCTAACGGTATCCCTATGTTGATGTTACTTTTTTATGTCGGGGACGATCGCTATGCCTTGGATAGCAGGCGCGTAGTCGAAGTAGTTCCCACTGTCACCTTGAAAAAACTCCACAACGCGCCGGAATACATTCCCGGCTTGTTTAACTACCGGGGACATCTCGTCCCGGTTATTGATTTGTGCCAAATGATACAGGGGACGGCCGCCCGCGCTTACTTGAGCACGCGCATCGTCTTAGTCAATTGCCAGTTTCCTGATAATTCTGAGGGGAACAACCACAGTTTGCACGGCCCCCTAATTTTAGGGCTGATGGCGGAACGGGTGACAGAAACTCTCGACAAACCAGAAACCGAATTTGTTAGTCCCGGCATTAAGATTGACAGCACTCCTTATTTGGGAGAAATGATTGCAGACGATCGCGGTATGATTCAATTTGTCAGGGTAGAACATCTGCTGCCTGAATCCCAAAAAACTTATCTGCTTCCCCAGCAAGAGGAGTGAGATTTAGTCATTGGTCATTGGTCATTGGTCATTGGTCATTAGTCATTGGTTATTAGTCATTGGTCATTGGTCATTGGCAATGGGTAATTAATTGGCAATGGGTAATTGGTAATTGGTAATTGGTAATTGGTAATTGGTAATTGGTAATGGTGAGTACGTCCGAAAGTTGATAACTACGATATTAACGCATTAGCGAAAGGTAAGTGTCAACTGTCAACTGTCAACTGTCAACTGTCAACTGTCAACTATCAACTGTCAACTGTCAACTGTCAACTGTCAACTGTCAACTGTCATACGAGCTAAGCTAAAATCAATGACACAAGTAGCAATTGAAGCTCTACTCAGACAAAAAATTGGTTTAGATGCCCTGACTATTGGGTCTAATACAATTACTAGAGCCGTTAACCGTCGCATGGAAGATTGCGGTTTAACAGATATCAGTATTTATTTGACAAAATTGCAAACATCTCCTCCAGAATTGGAAGAATTAATCGAAGCTGTCGTGATACCGGAAACTTGGTTTTTTCGCGATCGCGAACCTTTTGTTTTTTTGAGTCGCTACGCGCTTTCGGAATGGTTGCCACAAAATCCCGGCAAAACCCTGCGCGTGTTGAGCCTTCCTTGTTCGACGGGGGAGGAACCTTACTCGATCGCGATCGCCCTACTAGACGCTGGTTTAAATCCGCTCAACTTCAGCATCGATGCGGCAGACATCAGCAAAGTTGCTCTCAAAAAAGCCCAGCGCGCAGTTTACGGCAGAAACTCTTTCCGTGACAAAAACTTAGATTTTCGCGATCGCTATTTTACTCCGCTGCCGGGAGATCTTTATCAGTTGAACGACTTGGTGAGAAGGAAAGTTAATTTTATTCAGGGTAATATTCTAGATAGCTATTTTTTATCTAACCAACTTCCTTACGATGCAATTTTTTGCCGGAACGTATTAATTTATTTTGATAAAGCAGGCAGAAATCAAACCATTCAACTGTTAAATCGATTGTTAAAAGAAACAGGCATATTATTTTTGGGTCACTCAGAAAGCGGGCAAAAATTGCCTACTCAATTTGTCTCGGTGCGTCATTCCCTAGCATTTGCTTACCGCAAAACAGATATTCCAGACAGCCCGCAAGTCCAGGTCAAAAAAGAGCAGACTAATATCAGTTATTCGCGGATAGTTCGGGAGTTTAAACACGCGGAAAATAGGGAAAATGTTCGCAGTGAAAAGTTGCCAAGTATTAACAATAAATCCTCTACTTCCCATCAAAAATATCCGAGAGAGAATGAGAATTCGGGGATTTTGCCAATTCGGGCGATCGCCCCGCCACGAGATCCTGCTAAGTCTCCGAGTGCGGATTTAGACGCAGCGCGACGTTTGGCCGATCGCGGACAATTGCAGGAAGCGGCCAAACTGTGCGAAACTTACCTCAGTCAAAATCCCACGAATGCTGATGCTTACGTCTTATTGGGGCAAGTTTACCAAGCAAGGGGCGATCGCCAACAAGCTGAGCAATCTTTCCAAAAAGCAACTTACCTCAAGCCGGATCACTATGAAGGACTAATTCACCTAGCTTTGCTCAAAGAAGAGCGAGGAGATATTGCCGGTGCTGCGATCGTCCGCCGGCGCATTCAGCGAATGGAAAAATAGCCTGACAAGTAATAACTGAGAACGGAATTATGGACAATATTTTTAAGCATATGACTTTGCAAAGACGCATGATCGCTGCGTTTGTGTTCATGGGGGCGATCGTGCTTGTTGTAGCTTTAGTCGGCGCCAGCGGCAATTTTCGGCTATCCGGACACCTGAAGTCGATCGCCAACGATGCTTATCCCAGCACCGTCGCTTTGTGGAAAATCAACGAAGGACAAACACAGGTGCAGTCTTCCGATCGGATGCTGCTCAACGAAGCAATCAATCCTGACCAAAGACGCCGAGAGATTGCGAGAATAAATAATGCTTGGATTCAAATAAATCAAGGCTTTCAAGATTACGATAAACTTCCGCGCAACGAGGAAGAAGACAAGCTTTATCAACAATTTAAACCGCTGTGGCAAAAGTGGACTGAGGCTCACAAAGAATTCCAAGAACTCAATAAAGAATATGAAAGAGTGGGTATTGTCAACCCCCGCCAAATCCAAATTGATTTGCTCAAACAGGGTAAAACTAAATCACCTGAACTAGCAACTGCTGCATCAGCAGTTGAGGTGCTTAACAGAATGAACGACAAAGCTTTGAATGAGAAAGTAACTACATTTCAAGCTGCGACAGAGGGAATGCTGGAACTCCTGAACTACGATCGCCAATTAGCAGCAGACTCAGCCAAAGCTGCCACCGAAGATATCAGTCAAACTAGGTTCTGGGTGATTTTAGGCACGCTGCTGGGCCCTTTAACGGCCGTACTGTTTGGACTGTACTTTAGCAATACGATCGCCAAACCGTTAGGGGCTAAAATTGCCGGAGTGGTGGATGTAGCAGAGAAAATGTCGATCGGCGATTTAACAGCAGAAGTTCATGTCAGCGACACCAAAGACGAAATTAGCAAATTGGAGAACTCCTTCCGCAGCATGAATCGGGGTTTGGCCGGATTAATCAAACAAGTGCAAACATCGGGCATACAAATCACTTCATCAGCCACCCAAATAGCCGCTTCTGGCAAACAATTAGAAGCCACAGTCAACGAACAAGCAGCATCCACCAACGAAGTTGTAGCTACTGCCAAAGAAATCGCAGCCACCAGCGGTAAACTCGTAAAAACGATGGATGAAGTTTCCCACATGGCAGAGTCAACCGCCCGCGAAGCTAGCACAGGTCAAAAAGAGTTAGTTCGCATGGAAAATACCATGAAAGTGTTGGGAAATGCTACCATTTCTATCTCTAACAAACTCGGAATTATTAGCGAAAAAGCCAACAATATCAACAGCATTGTTACCACGATCACCAAAGTAGCAGATCAAACTAATTTACTTTCCTTAAATGCAGCGATCGAAGCCGAAAAAGCCGGAGAATACGGCATGGGTTTTGCCGTCGTCGCCCGAGAAATTCGCCGCCTAGCCGACCAAACAGCCGTTGCCACATTAGATATTGAAAATATGGTTAAAGAGATGCAGTCAGCCGTTTCTACTGGGGTGATGGAAATGGATAAATTTTCCCATGAAGTCAGCAAGGGGATGGAAGATATTCGCAACATCGGCGTGCAATTAGCCGAAATTATTCAGCAAGTACAATCTCTCACTCCCCGCTTCGATTCGGTAAATAGAGGCATGGAAGCTCAATCGGAAGGAGCTCAGCAAATTAGCGAAACTATGGCGCAGTTGGCCGAAACTTCCCTGCAAACTGCTGATGCTTTGCGGGAAATCAATAGTGCGATCGGCCTTTTGAACGAAGCAGCCCACGGGATGCGCCACGAAATTTCGCGATTCAAAGTCAATTGATAGTTACTCACACCCAATATTCGTCAGTATCTAAACTCTAAAATATCAAATTTTATTCATTATTTGTAGCAGACAAAAAAGAGGTAAATTAAGTGCAGAAAAATTCAACTATTCAACAAATTTTGTGGAGGGGATTTGGCACAATATTTACCTTAATACTTATAGGGAATCTTGTAGCACAACACACTAAAAATACCTTAGTTAAATCTTTAGATAACGTTACTTCGAGCCATAAAATTTTGCAAGAATTGGCACAGTTAGATATGCTTTTGCTGGAAGCTGAGACTGGTCAGCGCGGCTATCTGTACACGGGAAAAGAGAATTTTTTAGAGCCATACAATGAAGCAAATGCAAGCATTAACGTGCAACTAGCAGAGTTGAAAGAGAAGATGAAAAATCCGACACAACAAGAAAAACTCGGTCAATTGCAAATCCTGATTAGAGAAAGAATCGATTATTTAGAAAAAACTATTCAACTCCGCAAATCTGGTCGAGAACAGCAGGTAAAACAAATAGTAAGTGCTGGAACAGGACTAGAAATTATGGCGAAGCTAAGGGGGAAAATTACAGAAATAAAGGAAACAGAAAATCGATTCTTGGATGAAAGAAAGAAATTCGCCCAGGAATCTGAGATTTTTTCAACTTACTTTGCTGGGGCGAGCACTTTGATTATTGTGGGAGTTGGGGTGTTAATTTCTTGGGTAATTATCCGGAATATCGCGCAATCCTTGGGAATAGCAGTAAAAGTTGCAGAAGAAGTATCTGCTGGTAATTTAACTGCCAATATTTCAGCAAATTATCAGGGAGAAGTTGGCAAACTACTCGCCGGATTCCAAAGCATGACTCAAAGCCTCAATTCCTTGATCGGGCAAGTACAAAATTCTGGCCTTCAAGTAACTGCTTCCTCTCATGAAATTGCCGCCTCTGGCAAGGACTTGGAGGAAGTAATCGCCAAACAAGCAGCTTCGATTAGAGAGGTGGAAGCTACTACAAAAGAGATAGCTGCTACTTCTCGACAACTGAAGCAAGCAATGCAGGGAATTACTTCTACCTTCCAAACTACCACAATAGCAGCAGAGGGCGGTCAGCGGAACTTAAGCCACATGGAAAATACCATGCGGGAATTATCAACCGCCACAACTTCTATTTCTAGCCAACTTAGCAACATCAGCGAAAAAGCTAATAATATTAGTCGAATTATTATTACAATAACCAAGGTAGCTGACCAAACTAATTTACTTTCTTTGAATGCTGCCATAGAAGCAGAAAAAGCTGGAAAATATGGTATGGGTTTTGCTGTAGTTGCTAGAGAAATTCGGCGTTTAGCCGATCAAACTGCTGTTGCTACTTTAGATATTGAAAAAATGGTTAAAGAGATGCAGGCAGCAGTTTCTACTGGGGTGACGGAAATGAACAAGTTTACTGAAGAAGTAAATGATAGCGTTGAGGATGTGGAAAGTGTGAGCTGGCAACTGACTGAAATTATCGAGCAGGTGCAGGCTATCACTCCGCGTTTTTCAGTGGTAAATCAGAGTATGGAGGCTCAATCGGAAGGCGCTCAGCAAATTAGCGAGGTGATGGTGTATCTGAGTCAATCGTCGTCGCAAACGGCGGGCGCATTGCGCGAAATTAACGGTGCTATCTCTCAATTAAATGAGGCATCTCAAGGTTTGCGTCAAGAAATTTCTCGGTTTAAAGTAAGCAATAAGGATGTAGAAAATGTTTAAAGATATCAGTTTCAAAAAGCGCCTGAATGCTGCATTTGTTTTTCTAGCTGTGATTGTTTTAGCTGTGGCTTGTATTGGTTGGAGCGGCACTTCTCGGCTAGGTAGACATATTGATACGCTAGCTAATAATAGCCTGCCGAGCGTTAGTGGATTGTGGAAAATTAATGAAGGACAAACGCAAATAGAGTCGTCGGAACGGGCCTTACTGGATCTGGAACTCAGCCCAGAGGAAAGGAGAAGTGAGTTGACGAGAATTCAGAAAGCTTGGGAGCAGATTAATGAGGGTTTTAAAGAGTATGAAACCACATCCAGAACTGCGGAAGAAGATAAGGTATACAAAGACTTGCAGGCTAAATGGGATATCTGGAAGAAAAATCACGAAGCTTTTTTAGATTTAAATAAAAAATTTGAGAGTTTGGGAATTCTCAACCCATTTAAAAGGCAGATCGAACTGATTGGTCAAGGGAATACTAAGTCGCCCGATATCGAGGCTGCTAGGAGGGCTGGGGCGTTTTACAATCAATTGAGCGATCGCGCCAAAGCGAATCGATCCTCGTTTCAAGCAGCTACTAACTTAATCTTGGAAGACCTCAAAATCAATGAAACAACGGGACAACTAGCTAAAGATCAGTCTAAAAACGATATTAATCAAACCACATTTTGGGTGATTTTTGGCATGATTCTCGGGCCGCTAACGGCTGGACTGTTTGGACTGTTTCTCACGAGCGCGGTATCCCAAACTCTGGAAAATCAAATAGATCTGTCTGGTCTCAGAATTAGCGGCTCTACGAACCAAATTGCTGCTTCTGGGAAGGAATTGGAAGCGACGATGAATCAACAAGTGGCTTCGACTAATGAAGTAGTAGCCACGGCTAAAGAAATTGCTGCTACTGCTATGCAACTGGCGAGGACAATGGATGAAGTTTCGGAGATGTCCCACCAAGCTGCTCAATCTGCCGGCGGCGGTAAACAAGAAATTGGTCGCATGGAATCCACGATGAATAAATTAGCAGATTCTACCAGTGCGATCTCGGGTAAATTGGGAGTTATTAGCGAAAAAGCTAATAATATTAACAGTATTATCACGACGATTACGAAGGTGGCAGATCAAACTAATTTGCTTTCGCTCAACGCGGCTATTGAAGCGGAAAAAGCGGGAGAGTATGGGTTGGGTTTTGCGGTGGTGGCTAGGGAAATTCGCCGACTGGCAGATCAAACGGCGGTGGCTACTTTGGATATTGAAAATATGGTTAAAGAAATGCAGTCTGCGGTGGGTGTTGGCGTGATGGAAATGGATAAGTTTACTAATGAGGTGCGTCGCGGGGTGGAAGATGTGCAAACTATTAGTTTGCAGTTGGAATCGATTATCCAGCGGGTGGAAGCTTTGACTCCGCGTTTTGAAGAGGTGAATGAGGGGATGGATGCACAGTCTCAGGGTGCTGTGCAAATTAGCGAGGCGATGGTGCAGTTGAGTGAGGCTTCTTCGCAAACTGCGTCGGCGCTCCGGGATATCAATGGGGCGATCGGGCAAGTTAATGATGCTACACTCGGTTTACGCCACGAAATGCTAGCGTTTTTAAAGTAGCCTTTTTAAAGTAAAGAGGGAGTCGGCGGCCCGAGTCGGTTTTTTAGAAGAATAACAGGTGTAGCAAGGCTCAGTCTAAAATCTATTTTTTTGTACAATAGTTATTGTAGGGTGCGGTCGAAGCCTGAATGCGATCGCAAAACTAAGCATTTCCCCCCGCTGGCCACCCTACGGTTAGTTAAATCAACTGGTGCGTGGTGCACACCCTACAAACTAAAATCTAAAATCTAAAATCTAAAATCTAAAATCGAATGACTGATGATTGCTGGAATCGGATCGGAGTTGGGGGCGATCGGACTTGTCCTCAATTAAAAACATTTATTCACTGCCGCAACTGTCCCGTCTATTCCGACGCGGGCCGGAGTTTGCTGGAACAGCAATTACCGACTGGATATCTGGAAGAGTGGACTAATTTATTGCGTTCGAGTCAAGGAGTAACTAACGCCGTCACGGCTGCGGGTACTATATCTGTAGGTATTTTTAGGCTTAACGGCGAATGGTTGGCTTTACCGGCGGCGCTGTTTAAGGAAGTGACGCAGATCTCTGTTATCCACACTTTGCCACACCGCAGCAATAATATACTTATTGGCTTGGTGAATATTCGCGGCGAAATCCAGTTGTGCATTTCGCTAAAAGCACTTTTGGGATTGGAAGCAGCAGATGCTAGCCGACAAAATATTAGTCCTGTTGTTTACGAAAGGATGGTAGTTATTGAGAGAGAAGGCAGCCGCTGGGTGTTTGGGGTGGATGAAATTTACGGCATTCACCGCATTCTCCCGGAACAAATCAGAAATGTTCCATCTACTGTTTCTAAAGTGCCAGAAACTTATACTAAAGGGATTATCAGTTGGCAGGGGCAAAGTGTTTGTTATCTGGATGATGATTTGCTGTTTTATACGTTGAATAAGAAGATTATCTGATAAATTGGGCATTGGCCAAACAGGGCGGAGCGTAGCGGAGGGATTGGGCATTGGGCATTGGGCATTGTAAAAAAAAATAACTGCTTGCAGTATAAAAAAGATTAATTATCGTTTATCTGCGTTTATCAGCTTGGAGAACGAGCAGAAAAGCTTGTTTCTATCTTCCTTCAACATTCATCCGTTAAATCATTTACACAATCTGTTGCCGAACTTCCGTCTTATATCAAATCTGGTAGCATCAAAATTATAAATCGAGTCAACAGTGAAGAGCCAATCACCATCATTTTTCCGATTAAGAGTCCCACAGTCAACAGTCAACAGTCAACAGTCAACAGTTAACAGTTAACAGTCAACAGTTAACAGTCAACAGTCAACAGTCAACAGTTAACAATCACCTGACGGTGCAACCGGAATTCATATCACTTATTAAGGATTAATAAAAAATGGCAAACCAAGATATGAGCAATTTCTCCATGATGGATTTATTTCGCATGGAGGCGGACACTCAAGTAGCAGTATTAAATGAGAACATTTTGGTATTAGAAAATAACCCGAATTCTCCTGCTGAACTGGAATCTTTGATGCGGGCGGCCCACTCGCTCAAGGGCGCGGCGCGGATTGTGGGACTAGATGCTGCGGTGCGAATCGCTCACATGATGGAGGATTGCTTTGTGGCGGCGCAGGCTGGCTCGATCGCCCTAGACTCACCTGATAAGATTGATGTGATGCTGCGGGCGATCGACCTTTTGGCCCAAATCAGCCAGATTCCGGAAACCGAGATCGAAAATTGGTTCCCGGTTAATCGATCGCAAATTGAAACCTTAGAAACTGCCATCTTAGCAATTATCAATAACGAACAATTAGATTTGGGCAGCCCAGATGAAGCAGAAACAATAGAACAAGAGACCATTGTTGAAACAGAAATTCTGCCGGAATGGGAGCCGCAATTACCTGTTGATTTTACCGCAGAAATAACAGATCACGTACAATTCAATTCTGATATTCCTCATGAAATATTGCCCGATTTGCCACAGGTTGAAAGTCCAGAAACTCGGCTGCTTAAAACTGATTTATCGATGTTAGCTTTATTTGCCGGAGAAGTAGAAGCACAATCAATACTATTAAACCAAACTTTACTCTCGCTCAAAAATGACCCCAATGAATATTTAGACTTAGACTCCCTTGTTAAATCCGCTCATTTAATAAAAGGTGCTGGCAGAATAGTTCAGTTCCATGAAGTTGTTAAACTTGCGAAGGCGATAGAAGATACATTTGTGGCACTTCAGAAGCACAAATCTAGCTTAAATCCCAGTCAAATTGACACCCTGCTCGCTGGAGTAAATATTCTGGTAAATATGCAGGAAATTCCGGCACTGGAAATCGAATCTTGGCTGGCAGAACAAGAGGCAGGAATAGATAATATTGTCGCAGATATAAGTAAGATTCTTGAATTATTAACAACTAAACAATCGGCAACAACTGCGGCAGTTGTTTCACAAAAATCTGCCGAAGTGACGAGTATCCAAACAACCCCGACACCACAACCAAAACCTCAAGATAATGCTTCCCAACGCACAAAAAATAGCGATCGAATTTCCCCCGCTACCAATTCTACAGCAGTAGCTGTAGAGCAACGACCGACTAAAATTGTTAGCGCCAAACCTGCACCTTCAAATCTCAGGGAAAACGCTCAAAAGCCTAAAACCGCCGATCGCGTAGTGCGAGTAAATGCGGAAAATTTAAACCGGATTATGGGTTTGGCGGGCGAATCTTTAGTCGAAGCAAAATGGCTGCAACCGTTTGCTGATTCATTATTAAAACTTAGAAAAAACCAAGGACAACTTTATAATTTATTGGAGAAATTGCAGGAATCTTTAAGCGATTCTGTTCTGGATCAGCGCTCGGAAGATTATCTCAGCAGTGCTCGCAAAAAAGCTAATGATTGCCGCCATATTTTGTCCGATCGCCTTAACGAACTAGAACTGTTTGCCCGCCGTTCTGCCAACTTGTCCGATCGCTTGTACCGAGAAGTTATTGCCAGCAATATGCGACCGTTTGCTGACGGCGTTTCAGCTTTTGGGCGAATGCTGAGAGATTTGGCGAGACAGTTGGGCAAGCAAGTAAAATTTGAAGTTGTTGGCAAATCTACTCAGGTAGATAGAGATATTTTAGAAAAATTAGAAGCACCGCTAACGCACATTTTACGCAACGCTCTTGACCACGGTATTGAACTCCCAGACGCACGTTTGGCTGCGGGAAAATCGGCGGAAGGTACGATCCGACTGGAAGCTGCACATCGGGGCGGGATGCTATCAATTACCGTTTCGGATGATGGAAAAGGAATAGAACCGGAAAAACTCCGCCAAAAAATTGTCACGAAAGGTATGGTAAGTGCGGAAATGGCTGCGAAATTGACTGAACCAGAATTGATGGATTTTCTGTTTTTGCCTGGTTTTTCTACTGCTAGTCAAGTGACGGAAATTTCGGGCCGCGGTGTTGGTTTGGATATTGTGCAAAGTATGGTGCAGGAGGTTGGTGGCATTCTCCGGGCGACATCTGTGCCGGAAAAAGGTATGAGTTTTCATTTGCAGTTGCCGCTAACTCTGTCGGTAATTCGGACGCTGTTGGTGGAAATTTCGGGGGAACCTTATGCTTTTCCGCTGACTCGGATCGATCGCATTGTGATGGTTGAGTCTGCTGATATTGCGATCGCCGAAAACCGACAGTATTTTACTCTTGACAACCAAAACATTGGTTTGGTGACAGCTTATCAGGTGTTGGAGTTAGCTGCGCCACCTGAGAAGTTGGATTTGTTGCCGGTGATCATTGTGAGCGATCGCTCTAGCAGTTATGGTTTAGCTGTGGATAAGTTTCTGGGCGAACGCGATTTAGTTGTCAGGCCTTTAGATCCGCGTTTGGGTAAGGTAGCGGATATCAGCGCGGCTGCTTTTATGGAAGACGGTGCGCCGGTGCTGATTATCGATGTTGAAGATTTGGTGCGATCGACTGATAAACTGCTGGCTGAAAGTCTGTTACAGAAAGTTAGTAAAACCGAACAAACTGCTGAATCAACAACTCGCAAGCGCGTTTTGGTAGTAGATGATTCAATTACTGTTCGAGAAGTAGAGCGCAAACTTTTAGAAAATCAAGGATATGAGGTTGAAATAGCTGTTAATGGTATGGATGGTTGGAATGCTCTGCGTACCGGGCAGTTTGATTTGGTAATTAGCGATGTTGATATGCCGCGCATGACGGGGATTGAGTTGGTAAGTCAAATTAAAAATCATTCGGCCCTAAAGTCGATTCCGGTAATTATTGTTTCTTACAAAGACCGCGAGCAAGATAGAATCAGAGGATTGGAAGTGGGAGCGGATTATTATTTAACTAAAAGCAGTTTTCACGACGATACGCTGTTAAATGCGGTGGTTGATTTAATCGGTGAGGCTTAAAAAAAAACCTCGGGTTAAGTTTTTTTAATTAAAAAATAAAAATACGACCAAAATGTGGTATGAATAGTGGTAGGGTGCGTGATAGTTCGTAATTCAATCGGTAATTCAATACGCTTGGCCCCGAGCCTGGAGATCCCCCCTAGCCCCCCTTAGGTCGGGGGGAACCGGAAGCACTCAAAGTCCCCCTTCTTAAGGGGGATTTAGGGGGATCTCCGGGCCCGAAAAAGTGTTAACCCAACAGTATCGATCGCTAATTGAGAAGCTGTTTGCTGCCTCCGTCTACAAGTTTAGTTTTAACTGACCGACGAGCACCATTCTCAGGAACAGGCAAGATGCCTGTTCCACAAAAATCATCTTGTGGAACAGGCATCTTGCCTGTTCATAAAAGGCTTATTGACAATAGTGCAATATCTCAGTTTTAAAGAAAAGGCCGCAGCATAAAAAACTGGATCGGCAGGCTCCGGCAACTACCCGCAACTTAAAATTAATTAACTATGAGCAATTTCAACATGAAAATAGCGATCGTCAACGACACGTTGATTGCTGCTGAAGCTTTGCGCCGAGTTTTGGTGACGGTACCGGAGTATGAAATTATTTGGATAGCGGCGGATGGGGCCGAAGCTGTGGAAAAGTGCGCCCGCAATACACCGGATGTGATATTGATGGATTTGATCATGCCGGTGATGGATGGTGTTGAGGCGACGCGCCTGATCATGAAGCAATCTCCCTGCGCGATTCTGCTAGTGACATCTTCGGTGACAGGTAATGCGGGCAGGGTTTTTGAAGCTATGGGATATGGAGCTCTGGATGCTATTAATACGCCAATTTTGGGGTTGATGGGCAATTCCCCAAGCGGCGGTATGGAGTTGTTAAAAACTATTTCTAAAGTTGCTAGATTGATTGGCAAAAGTAACTCGACTTCTTTATTTCACAGCGCAACTCCCAAATGCTTGACTCCGCCGCTGCTGGCGATCGGCTCTTCGACTGGCGGGCCCCAAGCTTTGGCAACTCTGCTATCGGCTTTACCTGCCAATTTATCGGCGGCTGTGGCGATCGTCCAACACGTAGATGCTGAGTTTGCTCCTGGTTTGGCAGATTGGCTGAGTCAAAAAAGTAAGTTGTCGGTGAGTGTCGCAGTTGCCGATCGACCTTTGGAAGTCGGTAAGGTGATAATTGCCGCGACTAACGACCACTTAGTATTACAATCGAATTTAACACTTAAGTATACGAAAGAACCTTTAGAATATCCTTACCGCCCTTCAGTGGACACTTTTTTTGAGAGTGTCGCTCAATACTGGCCGGGCAAAGGGGTGGCAGTGCTGTTAACCGGTATGGGCAAAGACGGCGCTAAAGGGCTCAAAGTTTTGCGATCGGCAGGCTGGCACACGATCGCCCAAGACCGCGCTACATCAGTAGTTTACGGGATGCCGAAAGCTGCTGCTGATTTGAATGCGGCTGTGCAGGTTTTGCCGATCGAGGCGATCGCCCCAGCCTGCATGAAATATCTCGTGTAGAAAATACTAGAGATGTTTGGGCCATAAGGCTTAAGTTGTTGAGCACAATGGCCGAGGTCGTGCCAGACTCTCAGCGATCATAATCAATCTATTGGGGTGATGTTTTGGGAGCGCGATCGCGCGTATATCTTGCAGCAGTCTGTAATTTCACGGAATGCTGAGGTTACCGGACACCTGCTAGCAAGCAGCAGCCGGCTGACCCAACAATTAGCGATCGTCGCCCTTGCAATCAATGTCAAGCGTGCTAGGCTGTGTAAAGATTTTACAAAAATCAGCGGATAAGACTTTACCAACCTGGTATTATCACCTGGTAAGCGTACTTAAATAATACCGGGTCGCTATTGACACTTAGAAAATATTTAAGTAAAAGTTTCGATCCTCTCCAGACAATGGCCGTTGCCCGATCTAGTTATGAAATTAACTCACTCTCAGGCTATTGAATTCGATCGCAGTTGTACACTAAATCAACGAGAAAGTCAAATAGTCAACTGCAACGTGGTAAAGTTGAAGTTTGAGGATAGGGGAAACAATGGGAAAAACCCAGTTACCGCCAGAGATAGCGCCATTCTCAGTAACCTCAAATTGGAGAGAAGCCGTCACTCTATTGACTTAAATTTACCTTTAAATTCAGAAAGCAAAAAAATATCTAGCTTGACCGAATACACTGTTACAGTTTTACTGATTGACGATCAGGAAATGATCGGCGAAGCGGTGCGCCGAATGCTTGCTAATGAAAAAGACATTAAATTTTATTACTGTAACGATCCAGCTCAAGCAATTAAGAAAGCATTAGAGGTGAAGCCAACAGTCATCCTCCAAGATTTAGTAATGCCAGAAATAGATGGATTGCAGTTGCTGCGCTTTTTTCGAGGGAATTCGCTGACGCGAGACATTCCGATGATTGTGCTCTCCAGTAAAGAAGAAGCGGAACTAAAAGCGCAAGCATTTTCCTTGGGTGCTAACGATTATTTAGTAAAACTGCCCAATCCAGTCGAACTGATTGCTAGAATTCGCTATCACTCCAAAGCTTATATGCACCTGCTGGAAAGGAATCTTGCCTATCAAACCATGCAGGATTATCTAGTCAAATTAGAGATAGAACAAAAAAAATCCCAGGAGTTACTGCTAAATATATTGCCAGAGGCGATCGCCGAAAGATTAAAAAAAGAACAAGGTGTAATTGCCGACGAATTCGCAGCAGTTAGCGTGATGTTCGCGGATATTGTTGGCTTCACCCAGTTGTCGGCATCAATATCGCCCAAAAAATTAGTACATTTACTCAACGATATATTTTCCAAGTTCGACGATCTCGCCGAAAAACACGGTTTAGAAAAAATTAAGACAATTGGCGACTCTTATATGGTAGTGGCGGGGCTGCCAAATCCGAGAGCAGATCACGGAGATGCGATCGCGGAAATGGCGATCGATATGCAAGAAGCCATAGTTAAATACAGAGAAGAGTTCGGCCTCACTATTAGCATCCGCATCGGCATTCATTCGGGCCCAGTGGTAGCTGGAATCATCGGGACAAAAAAGTTTATTTACGATTTGTGGGGCGATACGGTAAATACCGCTTCCCGCATGGAATCTCACGGTATCCCGGACGGAATTCAAATTTCCGACGCAACTTATTTGCTTATAGAAGACAAGTATGATTTTGAAAAACGCGGTTTAATCAATGTTAAAGGTAAGGGCCAAATGGCTGCTTATTTATTAAAAGGAAGATTAGAAGTTGATTTTTAATTCATTCAATACGCTTGGGATAAGATCGGACGGCGGTTGAAACCGCAGCTACATAAACAAAGTCCGCCTCCGCGGACTAAGAGAGAATAACGTATTTAGCTCGGTTTTCAACCCGCTCTCGTCGGGTTTTGCCTGTATAGACGCGGTTTCAACCGCCGTCCGATCTTGTGAGATAATATTTTTCTGCTTCCGACCAATTTAGTTTAAGTAACGAATCTTCTCCACTTGAAAGCTTGAAACTCGGCTTAATTGGTTTTACGCCCAAAGCGCTAATAATCTGCGCTGCTACAGCTTTCGCCAATAGTGGCGGTACAGAATTTCCGACTTGGCGAAAACCGTGCCATTTTGTGACGTGAAATCTAAACCAGTCAGGATAGGAATGCAATCGCGCTGCTTCTCTGACTGTAATGCACCGAGGCGCGATCGGGTGAATTGGCCTTGGCGAAGTATAAGCGCCCCTCGCCCTGTCGGTTCCAGCCCTGAGAGTGTTGCAAACTCCGTCGGGGTGAAGCTTGTAAAAACGGCTGATCGGCTCTTTTTCGCCGTAGGCTGCGGCTGCAAATCTTTCCATACATTCGGGAGAATGTTTGGTGCGCCGACTGCATGAGAGGATTTGTCGATCGTACTGGCGATCGTAAGCATAATCATTCTCAAAATCATCGAATCCGCGCAAAAAACTCGCGTAATCGCTGCTGCACTTTCCGTACTCCACCATTACCCAATCTCGGTGTAGCAACTCGCTATACTTTTCTACTTCCGGCAAATCTCCAATCGCATCCAAAACTGTCGGAACCGCAGGTAAATTAACTTTTTTATAGCGTTGAGGAAGTTTCTTTTTAGGCAAAAAAGTAGTTGGCTGAGGATAGTTTGGCAGATCGTAGTCTTTTTTGCAACCAATCAGAAACAATCGTTTGCGAGCTTGCGGTACTCCGTAGTGAGCTGCGTTAAGAACTTGATAGTTTTCTTCTACTTGATAGCCTGCTTCCAGAAAAGAGCTAATTAAAAGATTCAGGAGTTCTTTGTGTTCGCCTGCTACAATTCCCGGCACATTTTCCATTACAAAAAACTTGGGTTTGAGCTCCAAAACTAAGCGCTGAAAGTGGAAAATTAGAGAATTTCGCGGATCGCCGACATCGCGCTTCCCCATCAGCGAGAATCCTTGACAGGGCGAACCGCTGATTACTACGTCGATTTCGCGCCGCCCGATCGCAGATTTTTGCCGAATTTCTGCTCCAGTCAGCTCTGAGACATCTTTGCACAATACAGAACACATCGGGAAATTGAACTCGTGGGTAGCGCAGTGGATGGGGTCAATTTCGACTGAAGCAAGTACATCAAAACCTGCTTGTTCAAAGCCCAGCGTCATGCCGCCTGCACCTGCAAATAAATCAACAGCGATCGGTCGCTTTTTCCGATAGCTTGACATAATATTTCAATAATAAAATTGTTTTAAGAAGGTGTATTTATTTTAACATTTTTGATTATTTCGGCAGCCGCGCGATCGCACACACCGACATCTCCGAGACTTTCCCGCATTTTCCGATAATCCGTCAAAGTTTGCTGGCGTCGATCGGCATTTTGGAGCAATTCCAGGGCGTGGAAAACTATATTTTCGGCAGTAGCCTCGTCTTGCAGCAACTCCGGAACGATCTGCTTCATTTGCACCAAATTGGGCGGAGAGATAAAAGGAATCGACAATTTCAGCAGGTGGCGGGCAATCATCGCCGTAATGCGACTGACGCGGTAGGCAACAACTTGCGGAACGCCCAGCAAAGCTAATTCCAAATTAACAGTACCAGATTTGGCGATCGCAAAGTCGGCAGCAGCCAAGATTTCCAGATTTTGATTTTCCAACAAAGTAGCCCGCAAACCGTAATTCTCGATCGCTTCTGCGATTTTGCTGCGGAAAGCCGCTTGAGAAACCGGAATCCAGAAATGAACCTCCGGCAATTTAGCTTGAATAATGCGAGCAGCCTCAAATATCACCGGCATCAGGTACTTGAGTTCTTGCTTTCTAGAAGCCGGAATTAGAGCGACTGACACCTGTTCCGGCTCAATTCCCAAAGTTTTGCGAGCAACTTCCCGACTGGGCGCAGATTGCATTCTATCCACCAAAGGATGACCAACCCAACTGACTTGAGAGCCTTTAGCGCGATAATAAGTAGCTTCCTCGGGGAAAATCGCCAAAATGCGATCGGCAATATTGACAATCAATTGAGTATTGCGAGGAGAAATCGAGCAAACCCATTCTTGAGGTGCGATGTACCAAACCACAGGTAAATCGGGCAAACAGCGGCGAATGTAGCTACCAATACCGAGATTGGGAGTCAAATAATCAATCAATACAACAACATCGGGACGGAATTTTTTGAGATATTGTTTAGCTTTTTGCTGAACTGTGATCGTTGGCAAAATATACGGCACAGATTCTATAATACCCATAGAACCAATACCCAGAGTATCGCCTAAAATAGTAGCGCCAGCTTGAGCCATACGAGGGCCGCCCAATGCGGTTATTTCCAACTCCAAACCAGCGGCGACAGCATGACGTTTTAAAGCTGCAACTAACAAAGCTCCTTGCAAATCGCCAGAAACCTCACCAGTGCTAATAAAAATTTTCATAAAATCCATAGGTTTGTAGTGAGGACTTCAGTCCTCTCTCTCATCGGTTTGTAGTGAGGACTTCAGTCCTCTCTCTCATCGGTTTGATCGTTCGGACTTTAGTCCTCTCTGACGCGGTTTTTAGCTAATAAGGACTAAAGTCCTTACTACAAACAAACAGCTAACTACTCATAGGTTTGATCGTTCGGACTTCAGTCCTCTCTGACGCGACTTTTAGCTAATAAGGACTAAAGTCCTTACTACAAACAATAGATTTATTCTACCTCATTCATTTTTTGCCGGGAATCAAACCGCGCCGCCCTTTGGTTACAGACTGTTGCACAAATCTCCGCAAGTGCTGCAAGTGGTGATTTTCCGGCAACAAATCCAACTGTTCCAAAGCTTGATTGAGAGTGTAGCCAGAATGGTATAAAATCCGAAAAGTTTTCTTTAAAACTAGCAAATCTTCTGGGGTTAAACCTGCGCGTTCGAGGCCTATTTTGTTGATAGCTCGCACTCGCGATGGATTCCCTTCAACTAGCATATAAGGAGGTACATCTCGATCGATCCTGCTCAAGCCACCGATCATGGATAAGCGGCCGATATGGACAAACTGGTGAACGCCCAAAACCCCGCTGAGTCTGGCTTGGGACTCAATTTTGACGTGTCCGGCTAGGGCTACAGCGTTGGCGATGATTACTCGATCGGCAATATCGCAATTATGACCCACATGAACGTAAGCCATCAACATATTATTATTGCCGAGTTTGGTGCTTTCGCCCGCTCCAGTAGCGCGGTTGATTGTCACGTATTCCCGAATCACATTGTTGTCGCCAATTGTCACCCTAGTCAGAGAACCCTCATATTTGAGATCTTGAGGTTCCAAACCAATCGCCGCACCAGGGAAAATTTGATTGCGAGCACCTATTTCTGTTAGCCCGTCGATAATTGCATGGGCACCAATCTTAGTCTCCGGCCCGATTTTCACTCTTTCCCCAATTACAGCATAAGCGCCCACTTCTACAGTCGGGTGCACTTCGGCGCGGGGATGAATCACAGCAGTTGGGTGAATCAAAGTAAGCATTTTTCAGTTTTCAGTTTTCAGTTTTCAGTTTTCATACCAAATCAAGCTTAAATACCCCGTTTATTTCTTAGTCCGCGGAGGCGGACTTCGCTTGGCAAGGAGCGATTTCAATCGCCGAATCATCAAGGAGTAACAAACCAGGATTTAGTATCAGTAGTCCCGTCAATTGTCAGTTGTCAGTTGTCATCAGAAATAAATTTTCCTAAACAACTAATCACCAATAACCAATAACCAATAACCAATAACAAATTTAATCTACCATCGAAAACGTCAATTCTCCTTCACAAACTTTTTGTCCGTCCACTTCTGCAATCGCCTGCATTTTTCCGAAGCGGCGGCGTTTTACCCAGAGCAATTCTACAGTCATCAGCAACCGATCGCCCGGTACAACCTGACGGCGGAATTTGACTTTATCAATGCCGGTAAACATCCACAATCCTTGCTCAATGTCCGGTAACTGACCGAGAACCATACCACCAACTTGAGCCATCGCTTCGACAATTAAGACACCCGGCATAATCGGTCTTCCCGGGAAATGTCCTTGAAATTGTGGTTCGTTGAAAGTCACATTTTTAATTCCTACAGCCCGCACTCCCGGCACGTAATCAACAATCCTGTCTACGAGTGCAAAAGGATAGCGGTGAGGCAATATTTTCTGGATTTCTTCGAGAGTAAAAGTAGATTTAACCGCTGGAGAATTTTCACCGTTTTCTGTGGAAACGGACTCGGGATTAGCAGTAGGGATGGTGTTAACTTCAGTCAGCATGGACATTGCTTGAAGACTTTTGAGTGTGGTATGAAAGAAGGAAGTTCGGCAACGGATGCAAGTAACGGATGTAACGGATGTAACGGATGGAAGTCCCATCGAAGTCGGAAGAAGGAAGAAGGAAGGCTTTAGTTATCGCAACCAGATAACAGATTCACTGCAATGGTTTCAGCAATTCAGAATGTTCTAAGCGCCTTAGCCGTTGCTACATAAACGCAAAAGATCGCGTCTTGGGTTGTGAATTGTAACTGCAAACTATAACTGTATATTGCCTGGAACCTTTTCTAACTTGTCTGTAGCACGGCTGAAACTTGGGATTTCAGGGCTTTGGCAAGTTGAACGTGCAGGTTGTGACTGGCTTTGTAGGCCAAGTAATGAGCTTTTGGCAAAGTTCCCAGCAGACTGAGGTCGCCTACTAAGTCTAAGATTTTATGGCGCACTGGTTCGTTGGCAAATCTCAAGGGCGGGTTGAGCCACCCGGATCGATCGCAAACTAGGGCGTTCTCTAGGGTACCACCTTTGATCAAACCTGCTTGTCGCAATTGTTCAACTTGGCGGGCCAGTCCAAAAGTGCGGGCTGGGGCGATCGCGCTAGCAAAACTTTCTACCTCTGGCGACCAACTGTACCATTGATTGCCGATCGCCTGTTCCTCAAAATCAATTCCGTAACTAAACCGAGTTTGAGCCGACGGTAAGGCGGCGGCAAAAGCATCGCCGTGACGCACCCAAATCGGCTCAGTCAGGACGAATGAGGGATTTGGATCTTCCTGGGATTCTTGAGCAATTAGGCCGCTACGGGCGATCGTCTCCACCCAAACCTGAGCCGAACCGTCCAGCAGCGGCACTTCTGGCCCATCAACCTCAATTCGAGCATTATCCGCTCCCATCCCCGCCAAAGCGCCTAATAGATGCTCTACAGTGCGAATTTGAGCACCTGCGGCACCTACCAATTCAGTAGAAAGTGCAGTCTGACAAACCGCCTCAATTGTTGCCGGAATTATCGGAGCACCGGGCAAGTCAATTCTGACAAAATAGCGGCCTTCTCCCACCGCAGCCGGCAAGACTCGGACGCGAGTTTGTTCGCCGCTGTGCAAACCAATTCCCGATCGTTCAAATTCAGATTTTAGGGTGTGAATAGTCATTAGTCAGTTGTCATTAGTCAGTTGTCAGTTGTTTGTGGTAACTGGTTCCCGGACTCTGCCTGGGAACCCATATCTAGAGGCTCTGCCTCGCGTAGGTGGTGAAGGAAAAACGAAGGCAGAGCTGACCCATCTGGTTGACCAGTGGAACTGCCAACTGCTTTCCTGACAACTGACAACTGACAACTGTCAACTGTCAACTGTCAACTGTCAACTGTCAACTGTAATTAGAATCTTTCACCAATCCCAAAGTGAATTTGATTGTCGCCGCTGTCGTTGATACCGTAATCGATCCGGATCGGGCCTAAAGGAGATTGAATCCGCACGCCGAGGCCGTAACCGTAACCGCTACCGGGCTTTCTGCGAACACCAGCCGGGTCGCCGGGGACATCTTTGCCCGTACCCAAATCGGTGCCTGCATCCAAAAATAGCGCTCCACCGATAAACGAAATAATCGGGAAACGGTACTCCACACTGCCTTCTAGGAAACTGCGGCCGGCTCCGATGTCGCCTTCGTTGTATCCGCGTACAGAGTTGGCCCCACCCAAGGCAAAGGCTTCGTAGGGAGGCAAATCTCCGAATACGGTGCCGGCTTTCAAGCTAAATGCCAGGGTTTGGGGGCCGGGGGTAAAGTTTGTGTACTTGACTGGTAGATAAAAGCTGTAGCTGGCACGCACGCGGTTGAGCAGGATGCTGCCGGAACCGATAGGAATCGATTGTTCCATGCCAAATCTGAGCAGGGAACCGCTGGTGGGGCGGAGGGGGTCGTTGCGCCGATCGCGCACAGCACCTGCTTGGATTGTTGTCAAGTCGTCGCTGCCGGAATCGCTAAAACTTAGCTGGTTGCCTAGTGCGTCCTCGGCTTCGCGCCGGCCTTTGCGATCGGTAATTGAGACTCGCTGGTATTGCAAACCGAGTGAAGCTGTCCACTCGGAATCTGCAAAAGGATTGCGCGACAAGGGACGGGTAAAATTGATGCCGCCACCGGTGCGGACGATGCGGGGTCGATCGTCATTTGCCAATCTGACTTCCCTCTCGCCGCCGTCAAAAATCACGCTGATCGATCGCCTTCTAAAAATATTAGCCGTGAAAGAAGTTCGGTAAGGATCGCCCGCAATCCAGGGATCGGTAAAACTCAAGTCAAACAGGGTTTGGCGTTCCCCGATTTGTACTTCAGCCCCCAATTTTTGGTTCCTACCGTTCAAGTTTTGCTGCTGGTAACTCACCGTACCGAACAAACCCGTCGCGGAACTCAAACCCGCACCCGCAGCCAGAGAACCTGTATTTTTCTCAATGACGTTGACAATTACCCTTGCCTTGCGGGGGTCAGTCGTTCCCGGTTCCAAAGCAAGCCGCACGTCTTCAAAAATCCCCAAACCAAAAACTCGCCTCAAATCCCTTTCCGCCTTGGTGCGGTTAAAGATGTCTCCGGGCTTGAGTTGTACTTCGCGGGTGATGACATAGCGGCGGGTGTTACCTCCGATCGTCTGACCGGTCGCATCCGTTGCCTCTCCCTCCTTGTTCAGGAAGCGGACATCAACGGATTCGATTTGACCTTCTGCCACTACCAAGGTGACAGTGCCGTCATCTGCTACTTGTGGCGCATCAGTGATTTGGCCCAAAACATAGCCGTTTTCTTGATACCAGGCATTAATTTTTTTCACTCCCTCCTCAAAGCGGCGGAGGTTGAGAATTTTGCCGTACTGATCGCGGAAGCTATCGTCAATTACGCTTTGGGGCAGAACTTGCTGACCGGTGATTTTCACTCCCTGTAGCACAGGATTTGGCTGCACGATAAAACTCACCCGAACGCCCAAGGGGGTGTCTTCCGGGACTGCGCGCACGTTTTTGAAAAAGCCTGTGGCAAAAATGGCGTTGATGTCTTGTTGCAGTTGGGTGCGGTTGGTCGTGCGTCCCGGTTGGGTGCTGATGACTCGGTAAATCTCGCTTGCCAGGTCTCCGGTTGCCCCGGTAACGGTAACTTCGGCAACTAGCACTTGCGGTTCTGCTGCCCCGGCTGGTGCGGGGGCTGGTCTGGGCTGCGGTGTTCCTGGGCCCGAGGGCAATGTCGGAAGGGTGTTAGCCGGCGGTCTGGTCGGGGCCGGTCTGGTCGGGGCCGGTCTAGCCGGGGCCGGTCTGCGCGGAATTTGGGCGTTTTGGGCGATCGCCCCTGATTCATCCTGGCCTGGTTTGGGAGAAACTTGGGCGTTTTGGACGATCGCCCCTGATTCATCCTGGCCTGGTTTGGGAGAAACTTGGGCGTTTTGGACGATCGCCCCTGATTCATCCTGTTTCCGAGGCTCTACGGAAACCCAGGCGGGCGAAACGCCCGTCTCCGAGGGGGGGAGCGGGCTAGCCGCTTGTGCCTCTGGCAGGGCATTTTGGCTGCTAGAGCCGACCGGATTGGATGCAATCTCAGGTTGGAGTTGCACCTGTGCGGGCGAAACCGGAGTTACTGGTTCTGTGACTCGGTTTGGAGGTTCGCGATCGTCTTCTCCTCTGCGAGGGGCAGCCGCTGGGCTGTTGTTAGCTGCTGTGCGGTTTTGAGGAGAATTTTTGGTTAATTCTGGAACGGGGTGATCGGGTAATTCGATCGACGGGGCGGAAGGAACGGCAGCCAAAGCTTCCTCTGTTGATTCAGAGTAGGATGTTTGACCACTTGCCGAATTTGACAATCCGAAGGTTGCTGAGACAGTAAAAACTGCCACCAATACAGCAGATAAACGCATTTTTGTTCACTCTTTTGGGCGATCCACACACACGACTCTATTTAATCATTAGTCATTGGGCATTGGGCATTGGGCATTGGGCGGAGCGTAGCGGAGGGATTGGGCATTGGGCATTAGTCATTAGTCATTAGTTATTAGTGCGAGCGTCCCCGCTCGCGAACAGCATTAGTCATTAGTCATTAGTTATTAGTTCAGAAGTCATTAGTCATTAGTCATTAGTCATTAATTAACTGTCAACTGTCAACTGTCAACTGTCAACTGTTTATATACTCCCGCAAGGCTTTCGTGGTGTTCCCCAAATTTTAGACTAAGGGTTCAACCTCCCAGATTAATCTGTGAAGTAAATCTCTAATCGAAAAATGGAAAATCTACTGACCGCTAATTCATGACTGTTCACCGCTGATTGCTGACACCGAACGTACAAGAGTACAAGTACAAACTGTGCAATTCTAGCGCATTTCCAGCCTCTAGACTTTCTGAGCTAGAACCCGCTGGAGAACTTGTTGGTAAGCGGTTTCTACCGAGCCCAAGTCGCGGCGGAATCTGTCTTTGTCCATCACGCGGGCGTCGGGGTCATTTTCTGCGTTGTCCCAGAGGCGACAAGTGTCGGGACTGATTTCGTCAGCCAGGATCAGATTTTGATGTTGGTCGATCCCAAATTCCAGTTTGAAGTCTACCAGGGTGATGCCACACTGGGTAAAAAATTCTTTGAGTATTTCGTTAATTTCACGGGCGGCGATGGACAGTTGCTTTACTTGTTCGGGGGTGGCTAGCTGCATTAACTGCAATCGGCCGCGGGTTAGCAGCGGGTCTCCCAGATCGTCGTTTTTGTAATAAAATTCCACCAGCGGCGGATTGATAATTGTACCGATCGCAATTCCGGTTTGTTTGCAAAGACTACCGGCGGCAATGTTTCTGACGACGACTTCTAAGGGCAAGATGCCGACGCGGCAGACTCGCATTTGGTTGGGGGCGGGCGTGTCGATGAAGTGGGTGGGAATGCCTTTGGCTTCTAGCATCCGAAACAGGTGGGCGGATATGGCGCAGTTAATTTCGCCTTTGCCGGCGATGCTGCCCCGTTTTTGGGCGTTAAACGCTGTGGCGTCGTCTTTGAAGTGGGTCAGCAAAATTTCGCTGTCTTCGGTGGAGTATAGGATTTTGGCTTTGCCTTCGTAGAGTTTGCGATCGGCTGACATGGCGGTTAATAATTATAGATGAGTTTGAGATTTTACCAGAAAGAATTGGTTGAAAGCCGGAACCCTTGGGCGGAGAAATTAAAATCAGACTATTCATTACTCCAATTCTCTGACTTTTCGGCAGAGGTCAACTGTCAACTGTCAACTGTCAACTGTCAACTGTTGAACGTAGCTCGATCGCAAATTATACCATTTTAGATGTGAGATTTTAGATAAGGAATGCCCGATCGTGTATAGGTTTCGAGCTTACTTACAGTTTCATTCTTTTTTTTAACTGGTATTATTTGCGAGTTTTTGCCGATCGACTGCGCCGTTAGATGCCTCCTACCCACTACCAGAAATAATTAGTTGAAAGCCGGCCCGCCTTCTCGGGAGAAATTAAAATCAGACTATTTATTACTTCAATCCTCGGGCTTAATGGTAGAGGCCGCTCTTAAACTGTCAACTGTCAACTGTCAACTGTCAACTGTCAACTGAGTATGCCTCCAGATATATACTGCGATCGGCTGAGGCATAAATGATTCTTGACAAAGCACAATAGAGATTAGACCTGCTGGGTTCGCGATCGGTGCTGAATGAAGCTCACCATACAGACTGGCGCTTAACAAACATCTGTAAAATGGCTGATTTATGGAAGACAAAAAAATTCATATCCTCTTGGTAGAAGATGATGAGGTAGATGTGATGAACGTCCGGCGAGCGTTCAAAAAAAATAACATTGTTAACCCGCTCTACTTGGCTGCAAACGGATTAGAAGCTCTGCATATATTGCGCGGAGAAAGCAAAACAGAGCCTGCAATGCCTCAAGCACGCCGATTGATTTTGCTCGACTTGAATATGCCGAGAATGAACGGCATCGAGTTTTTGCGAGAATTGCGGCTGGATGAAAAGTTGAAGTCGATTCCGGTGATCGTCCTCACCACTTCTAATGAAGATAGAGATAAGGTAGAAGCTTATAATTTAAATGTCGCGGGTTATATTCTTAAACCAGTAACTTTTTCTAATTTTGTCGAAGTTATGGCTACCCTCAACAGATACTGGATGTTGAGCGAAATTCCGTAAGCCCTAGAAAATAGAACAGAAAAATTTCAAGGTTGCTGTTGTGATTTTGGGAGCGGTACATTCGTTTTATATATTTTTGGGATGCCGCATTTTTTTGAGATTAATTCACAATTCGGTTGTTATGGACAAACTTATCAAAATTCTGATAGTTGATGACGATGAAGTCGATCGCATGGCGGTCAAACGCTCGCTCAAGTCAGCTCGGGTTTCGGTAGAAATTACTGAAGCCGAAGACTGCGCCGATGCTCTGGCAAAATTATTGGTGAGGAAAAGTTCTAGTATAGCAGCGGCGAAACTCTCGCATCCAGATAAATCTCAAAAGTTAAGCGAGGTTGAGGAAACCGAAAATTCGTTGCTATTAAACCAGATATTTGACTGCAAATTTGACTGCGTATTCCTAGACTACCGCTTGCCAGACGGAGACGGACTGACTTTGGTAAAAAATGTACGGGAATCTGGGCTGAAAGTTCCCTTAATTGTACTTACCGGGCAAGGCGACGAACAAATTGCTGTGGAATTGATGAAGGCGGGAGCTTCTGATTATATCGTTAAAGGCAAAATGTCTGCTGAGAGTTTGTCGCGCAGTTTGCAGAATGCCCTTCGCGTTTACCGCGCCGAATCTCAGGCGTTTCATACCAGTCAACAACTTAAGGAAAGCGAGGAAAGGTACAGGTTAGTTTTAGAGGGAGTGAACGACGGAATTTGGGATTGGGATTTAAGTAAAAATGAGGTTTATTGGAACGATCGCCTTTTGGAAATTATCGGTTTGGCGCGAGATCAATTTGGCAGTACGATGGATGCTCTCTACAGCCGCCTGCACCCCGATGACAAGGACGGCATCGTCCGGGCGATCGCCGCTCACTTAGATCGGGCGATCGACTACAATGTAGAATTCCGGCTGCTGCACTCCTCAGGAGCTTACCGCTACTGCACTTCCCAGGGCAAAGCCCAGCGAAATTCCCAAGGAAAAGCGCTGCGGATGGCCGGCATGATTAGCGATATTACCGATCGCAAACAAGCCGAAGACGCGCTAGAAAGAGAACGGCAGCAACTGAAACAAATTATTACCTGCGTGCCGGTAGCAATGGCGATGTTCGATACCCAAATGCGCTATTTAGCTAACTCTCACCAATGGCTGACTCAATTTAATTTTGAGTGGCAGTCCCTGACAAATCTCAGTCATTACGAATTGTTTCCAGATACGCCTAATCGCTGGAAAATGATGTATCAAGATGTGTTAAAGGGTGAGGTAGTTTCTGTGAGCGAAGATGCTTGGGAACGAGCAGACGGCTCTGTGATGTACCTGCGCTGGGCAGCTCACCCTTGGTACAATCCCGACGGCAAAGTGGGGGGAATGGTAATGGTAGCCGACAAGATTAATGAGTTGGTGGAAGCGCGGGAAACTGCCCTAGAAGCGAGCCGGGTAAAATCGCAGTTTTTGGCGAACATGAGTCACGAAATTCGCACTCCGATGAATGGCGTTTTGGGCATGGCTCAATTGCTGCTGCGCGCTCCTCTGGAACCAAAACAGCGGGAGTCGGCTCAGACTATTTACCGCAGTGCCGAACATTTGCTGAGCGTGATTAATGATATCCTCGATTTTTCTAAGATAGAAGCCGGAGAAATGCGGCTGGAAAAGGCAGATTTTGATTTGGATATCTGCCTGGAATCGGTGATAGAAATGGTGGCACCTTTGGCGGAGGAAAAAAGTCTTGAATTGGATTTTTTAATTGACAGTGCGGTGCCTAAAAAGTTGGTGGGCGACTCGGGCAGGTTGAAGCAAATATTGCTAAATTTGACGGTAAATGCAATCAAATTTACCGATCGCGGTCAAGTCTTAGTTCACGTGACTGTGAAACGGGGCAACCGATTGGCAGACGGCAGGCAAGAAGAAAGTTTGCTATTTTCGGTGCGCGATACTGGCATTGGAATTTCGCCGGAAGGGCAGGCAAAACTGTTCCAATCTTTTTCTCAGGTAGACGCTTCTCCAACTAGGGCTTACGGAGGCACGGGTTTGGGTTTGGCTATTTGCAAGCAGTTAGTCGAAATGATGGGAGGTGCGATTGGGGTTCGCAGTTTTCTCGGCAACGGTTCGACATTTTGGTTTGCTGTACCTTTGGAAAAACAGTTGCAAGTTGAGCCTCAGACTGGCGAACTTGCAGGAAAGAAGCTGTTAGTAGTCTCGGGAAGCGCTTTGAAGAGGGCGGCGGTGCGATCGCTCGCTCAAAGTTGGGGCGCCCGCTGCTACGAAGCAGAAACCGCTGCTGCTGCTTTGACTTGGTTGAAAAATGCCAATAGCAGCATTTCTGGGCATTCAGAGGAAGGCGAAAAAAGCTGCGATGCGGTGCTGGTGGACTTGCAAATGCCGGATTTGGATGCTGAGGAATTTGCCCAGAAAGTGCGATCGACCTCGACATTTGCCTCGTTAATCGCCATGACTGCTTTGCGGGAACAGCCGAAAGCTGAAGCACTTTGCTGTCATGGTTTTAGCGGTTATTTAATCGAGCCGGTGCGGCCTTCCCGCTTGCTTGAAGCTTTGCTGGCATCGGTTAAGGGAACGGGAGACTTTGACAGCTTGGAGGCTGCTAATACTTGCAAATTGCCAGGAGTTAATTCTCGATATGTTACTCCCAATTCACCCTCATCTATGAGAATATTGCTGGCGGAAGACCACCCGATCAATCAAGAAGTTATTGTCGAACAGTTGACAGCTTTAGGCTATCATGCTGACTCCGCCTCCAACGGTCAAGAAGCGCTGGACTTGCTGGCACAGAAAAGCTATGATTTGGTGTTGATGGACTGTCAAATGCCAATCCTTGACGGTTATGAAACGACAAAAAAGTTAAGGGAACGAGAAAAGGGCGATCGGCATACTTTTGTGATTGCTTTAACGGCTCACGCTATGCCGGGAGAACGAGAAAAATGTCTGGCGGCGGGGATGGATGATTATCTCAGCAAACCTGTAGATTTAGATGCTTTGGCCGTGGCGCTGAAAAAATATGAATCCCAAAATGTTGAGTTTAAAAATAAGTATGGAGTTAAAGGTATTAATTTGGTACAAAATCCTCAATTAGAAACAAATTATCCAGAAGTTTTGGAAGCAGCAAAGCCTGTGGCTGTGCCGGCACCAAGGGCGATTAAGAACCCGATAGCTTCGCCGCGCGAACTGCAATCTTGGGAACACGCAGACTGCGACGGACTGTTCGATAAAAGCAGATTGCAGCAACTCGGACAGGTTAATGTCAAATTGCCCGAGCGACTCTTGCAAGCATTTGTGGGAAACGCACAAGCTGATGTGGATGCTGCCAAAATAGCCGCAGAAGCTAAAGATTGGCCAACTGTGGAATATCAAGCTCACCGTCTGAAGGGAACTTCTGCAAATGTGGGAGTTGCTCAGATGTCGGATTTAGCAGCACAATTGGAGCATCAGGCGCGAGGCTTTCAATCTCAACCGCCAGCTTCTGGATTGTCAACTATTGAGAGGGTTGAAAGCATATTAGCGAGTTTGTCCAGTCATTTAGCCAGAGTTCAAGAGTTTGTGGAAACTCGAATGTTTGGTTAAAATTTAAGTTTTTAGATGCGTCGGCATAGTGATTGTAGGGTGCCGTTCGTAGTGTGGACTTTAGTCCGCAGTATGTTGCGGACTAAAGTCCACACTACGAACCTTACTTATTGCAATCGATCGGAGACGATATTATTGTAGGCTCAGTTATTGTAGGGTGCGTCAGGACGGATTTTGTTAACAAAAGACGAAGAATATTCTCCCTGACGCACCCTACTTTTATCTGCGGTTACTTTCAAAAATCGATGAGTTAATCTATGACTTACGATACCGATACAAACCCTGTTTCACATAGCGAACCATTAGAAAATAATGGAGAACTGCTAACGCCTTTGATGGATTTTGCTCGGGAAGTTTTATTACATGAAAACAATGCTATTTCTGGGGAAACTTCTGTAAATGCCGTGCCGTGTCCGCCTGAGGAAATTAATAAATTTTCTGTTGATAGTCTGGTGACCAAAATAGCTCGGTGCTGTCGGGAAAGCAAAATAGGCAAAAAATTACCAACGGCTTTTTACGTTCACGTTTCGGCTTTGTCAGCACTCAATCCTGTCCTGGTAATTTACGAAAATTGTGCCAGACGCCATCTCGAAAATATTGATGAAGCAACTTTAGTTAAGTTTTCCCTCAATCAACCTAAAATATCTTATCTTTTTTACCCCGATTTCGATACGGACGCTCACCCTGCTTTGCAAAATAGCATCCAAATTAATCTAGAAACAGGCGAAGTTAAATATTTCGATTACAGCAACAGCGAAAATCCACCAGTTTTGCACCGCAAAGAAACTTTTGTGACACCCGATTATCCCAATTACGAGAAGTTTGCTCGGCTGACTCGCTGCGAGGAAGGATGGGGACTGCTGGACAATACAAGCGTCATTGGCACTCGCGATGGTTGGCTTAAATATTTGGGATATTGCGGTGTGGAAATCCACGATCATGCTGTTGTCGAGCGTTTGAAACAGGAGAATAGTGAGTTATCAATTCCCAAGATTGAGCGGCACAAAGCTGCGATGGTGCGGAACTCTATTTCTAAACCTGTGCGCCTGGTTTTGGAATCTGATTTGTTTGTTGATGGGATGACTTTTTTTGATTACGGTTGCGGTTACGGTGGGGATGTTAAATGTATTAGCCAAGAGGGTTATGGTGCTGCTGGTTGGGATCCGTACTATCAGCCGGATACTCCGCAAATTTGTGCGGATATTGTGAATATTGGTTATGTAATTAATGTGATTGAATCTTTGGCGGAACGCCGAGAAGCTTTGCTGAATGCTTGGGAATTAACTAAGAATTTATTGGTGGTGGCGGCTCAGGTTTTGATTGACGATCCGGATCGCGGTCAAATTGCTTATGGGGATGGGGTGATTACTTCTCGGAATACTTTTCAGAAGTATTACGAACAGGAAGAATTGAAAATTTATATCGACCAAGTTTTGAATGTTGATGCGATTCCTGTGGCTTTGGGGATTTATTTTGTGTTTCGGGATGCGGCGGAGGGTGAGGGTTTTCGGGCTTCTCGATTTCGATCGCGCTTAGCGACTCCCAGAGTGCGATCGCAAGTCAAGCGCTTTGAGGATTACGAGGAAATGCTGGCTCCTTTGATGGCTTTTGTGAGCGATCGCGGCCGCCTCCCGGTGAAGGGCGAATTAGCCGAAGAAGCGCCAATTAAGGAGGAATTTCACAGTTTTAATCGGGCTTGGAGGGTGATTTTGCAAGCAACGGATGCGGATGATTGGGAGACAATCGCCGACAAGCGCCGCCAGGATTTGCTAGTATATCTCGCTCTTAACGGTTTGGGCGATCGCCCTCCGATGCGGCGGCTTCCGGCTCAAATCCGCAATGACATCAAGGGTTTGTTTGACAGTTATCACAGGGCTTGCACTTTGGCAGATTTAATGCTATACAGCCTGAGCAAACCGGATATTGTGGCGGATTGTTGCGAGGATAGTGCGATCGGCTACAAACAGCACGGTTCCCTTTCAGTCCACGTCTCATTTTTAGAAGAACTCGACCCTTTGCTGCGCCTCTACGAAGGCTGCGCCAACCGCACAATTGGCAGGCTGGACGGCGCTACAATCGTCAAATTTCATGCTTGCAAACCTCAAATTTCCTATTTGTTTTATCCAGATTTTGACACTAATCCGCATCCAGCCCTGCACAAGTCTATGCACATACATTTGGGCGACCTTTCTGTCAGCTATCAAGACTATTCCGATGTATACAACCCGCCACTTTTAGTCAGAAAAGAAGCTTTTGTGACGCCTAGTTATCCGCATTACGAAAAGTTTGCAAAACTCACCCGCCAAGAGGAAAAGTTGGGGATTCTCGATGGTGGTGCGGTTAGGAAATATCGGGAATGGGTACAGTGTTTGGAGGACAATTGCGTTAAGATTAAAGGTCATAAGTTATTTTGGCGATCGGATGCTGACCCGGAAAAATTGAAAATGCTGCAAAAAGCTGCGTCGGAACGTCACTCGCGAAAAATTGAGGTTAATGCAGGAAAGATTGAAGGAACCGCAGAGGGCGCAGAGAGCACAGAGGAGGAGAAAGAAGAAGCAGATGAAAAAGGTTCGTAGTGAGGACTTCAGTCCTTCTTCATCCATTCAAAAAGGACTAAAGTCCTCACTACAAACCAAGAGAGGAAAAAGTTTCGTAGTGAGGACTTCAGTCCTTCTTCATCCATTCAGAAAGGACTAAAGTCCTTACTACAAACCGTGTCCTAAATTGAAAGAATAGTATCCTAATTTTATTAACCAGTATATGCCCATATCCATAACGCCTAACTTGGCATCTCCGATTCCTTTCGATATATATCCTCCCCAACCACTCCTTGAAGATGATGACTCATCTTCCGTCATCTTAATCTTACAGGGAGTTGAAATCGACAAGTTAGAATATACTGCGATCGCAACCGAGTTGACTAAGCATCAATTCTGGGTAATTGTGCCAAACTGCTTCCCAGTTGGCAGAGATTATCTTTGTCCAGATAACAGTTCAGCGGCGAAGGTTTTTGCCGCACTGAAACCTTCGAGTTCTCCCTCACTTAACAATGCTCTCGATAGAGGAGTTATATTGTTAGGACATTCGGCTGGTGGTATGGCTGCTTTCGGTACTGTAGGCGCGAATTCTCCTGAACTATCCAGTCAACTCATGGCGATAGTTACCTACGGATCGAACGCACCATCAAACACTAGCGCGATCGCCCCGTTGCCTCCTATCCTAATGCTATCTGGGGAAAAGGACTCAGTGGTTCCTCAAACACTTTCGCGATCGGCATTTCAGAGGATACCAGCACCAGCAAAAACCTTCATTGAGTTAACGGGTTTAAACCATTACAGCATCAATGATTCTCCACAACCCAGCGGTGCACCGGAAGAGGATAACACAGCGGATTTCTCAAATCAAGACTCTGTGAGGTCGATCGCCTTTTTGTTGAGTTGCTTTGTGCACAGTGTTCAATCCCAACAGGAGAATTGGCTGAGTGCGATCGATCGCGATATCGTGAGTGCGATCGGATACACTGAATCAACGTCGAAGGGTTAAATGCGATCGCCTTTCATTCCAAAAACAATCAACTACGGAGTAGTAAATGAGTCAAAATATTTATCGATTTGATGGTGATGATGCGGATATAAATCTTGCCAGCAAGAAAGAACGGGCTCTCCCGCCCATCCCACTTTCAAGAGTGTAAATTATTTAATTTGCGATCCTAAGTGTGGGTGTGACGATTAATCCATCAGCTAATAGATTGCGATCGGCGCTGACTTGATATTAATTGCTAGCGAGCGGACTAATCACTCCCTACGACTAATGCTTGACCCGCACTCGATCGCGTGCGGGTCTAAATAATAATGCCCGGAATTTTCCACATAACACCACGATTTGTGTGATTAGGCACAAAATTTCGGTCTAATCAGATAAAATAGGGATTTTAGGCAGAAACTTTCGGCTTTTGAACCCATATAGGGTGTTTAGCCAGAAACTTGACAATCAGCCTAAATGGCCTGTAATATTAGATATACCAATCCTAAATGATTTCCTGGCATTATACGCTAGTAAAACGCTTAGACTGCAAAGGTTCTGGCATCCATCAATTTTTCGACTGATTTAGGGCTGCTATAGTTAGGTTTTATCTGTTTTGACGAAGGATTATAACTATGTCGGATCACCAAATTGAGAATGTTGTCCTTGGATTTGCAACTAATCTAAATCCAGAGAGACTAGAGGTATTTGCAAAAACTCTTCGTAGCGTCTATGCTCCTCAAGTATGCGACTTAGTCATCTGCACGAATAATGTTAACAATCAGCTTTGTCAAATTGCCAAAGAGTATTCGGTAACATTTTCATACACTCCAAATAACTATTCGCCTAGTGTAAATAAGTTCTCCAAGCTTCTCAATAGATGCATACTCTACCCAACAAGATGGCTGGCACTGTCAACTCAAAATATACCGTCATTAAGAGTTATATTTTACGAAATGTACGTTCAGCTATTGAAGCTATGGCATCATCCTCATTTTGTCCGGTGGTTCACTTACAGAGACTTCCTAAAAACGAATCCACAGTATAAGAAAGTCTTTATGTCAGATGTAAAAGATGTAGCTTTTCAGTCACCCTTTTTTGATGAGGTAGATTCCTCAGAATTACACTTTTTTAAGCAGGATGTCCAGTATGGAGGTGACGATTACTGGGATACAAAGTGGTATGGCGATAGCTACGGTTCCAAGGCTTTGCAAAAGGTGGTAGGCAAACCAGCGATTTGCATTGGCACAATTATGGGAAGCTTCAAGGGAGTCGATGCTTTCCTTGAAGTTCTATGTGCAGAAATTTTGAAAACTCCCTTTATTGGTATCGAGCAATCAGTCTTTAATCATCTTTTCTATACTGATGGGTTTAATAATATTCCCTTGGAAGTTCATGAAAATGCCATGGGCCCTGTACTAACAATTACTGGCGCATCCTTGAATCGCTTTAAAGTTTGTCCTGATGGAGTATTCACTGTAGATGAAAAATTGGCTTCGGTTATACATATGTATGACCGACATCAAGAAACTTTGGATTACTTCTCTAAACTGTTGGGATACGAAATGAAACAGGAAGGTCTAGCGAAATGATCGAACTTATTTTGTGTAGGAATGTATAATTTTTGTGTTGATGCGCGATCGAGGTATTCTGGAAGCCTTGACAACTGATAAACACTTTGGCCAAGAGGGTTTTACTCGTCTGTTGCGATCGCCAGACTAACACTAATACACGCAGAAACTCTCTTTGGTCGCGAACAACCAGCGGTTGGGTACTTCGCTTTCATCATGGTACACCATTTCAACGATCGCACCACAATGATAAACGCAATTGCCTATCGACCTCCGCAGCTTGGAGACGAACAAGAAATTAGTGCTTGTATGTGGGCTTCTGCGGATCTATGGGAACTCACAGATGGAACACCAGAAAGCGTTGCTGAATGGAAACAAATTTCCGATCTAGAAGAATTAAGAGCAAGAATTTTGAGTAGCGAGAAAACGCTAGTTGCTACATGGAATGAGATAGTTGTTGGTTTTATTGCATTTCGGAGAGGCAATCATCTGTCGTTGTTGTTCGTCCGGAGAGAATTTTCGGGGCAAGGAATCGGTAGAGAACTATTCACAAGATGCAGCAACGAGCTTGATGAAATCACGGTTAACGCATCTGATGTTGCAGTAGGCTTTTACCAGAAAGTAGGGTTTGTCAAAAGTGGCGATCGCTTCTTCACAAAGGGAATATGGGGAACACCAATGAAGTGGGCTAATACCAATTTAATGTGAAGTTGCACATATCTTGATCCCCCTAAATCCCCCTTAAAAAGAGGGACTTTGAGAAAAATCTTTTCCCCCCCTTATTAAGGGGGCTAGGCAGGGCGGTTTTATTGTCGTCAGAAAATTAGGTATGTAGTTGCGCTTCAGCGCTCTTTATAAGATTAGCTAACAGCGCAAAGATCGAAACTACGTACCTTGGCGAGCAATACTTTTCGTAGTTAGAAATTTCCTATCCTGACAATAAAACCACCCTGCTTATTAAGGGGGAGTAGGGGGCAAGCTAAGGGGGGATCGGATTCTATGCAGCCTCATGAAAAATTCGTATAACAAGGAAGTAAACCGAATTAGACGAGACCCGTTGATTACTTTGTTGAGTTAAATTACTAAAATAGCCTTGAGTTCAGATGTTTGACTGAGTAGATAGTCTCTACAATGACTAAACTAAAAATACAGGACTTACACAGGCAAACTATTTATATTGTGCCTGCGTAAGTCCTGTTAAATTAAGCAAACTTAATCTTCAAATAATCATCCTCCATCTTCGCCCCGGAAGGTTGCAGTGCAGCTAAAGCTTGCGGCAATACCATATTGCGGCGGTGATTCCCAATCCGAACATTCAACTCATCACCAGTTTTGCTCAACTGAATCTGATCCTTAGCAATTCCCGGCAAATACAGTTCTAGAACATATTGATTGTTGTCCTGCACAATCTTAATCGTATTTTCTGTGTAATAAACTTTGCTAGGATCTTCGTCTTTGTAAAGCGTTTCTTTCAATCGCTCCAAGGCTGGCAAACCGCACATTTCCTCGGAATAAAGCGGCACTTCTTTCACGGGTAGGGGCCGGAAGTTCTCGTGAATTTCTTGCTTGTACTCCTGCTGGTTTTCTTTCCAGCGCTTGAAAAATGGATCGGTTACTTCTTCGGGAATAATCCGATTTGCTACGATTAAATCTGTGGCAACATTGTACAAACTCAAATAGGCGTGGGCGCGCAAAGACTCTTTAATGACCATTTTTTCGGGATTAGTGATTAACCTTACCGAAGTCACAGTATGATCAGTTAAAATCTTTTCCAGAGCTTCGATTTGTTCGTAAAATTCATAAGGTGCATCCATCACCTCTTTGTTCGGCAAAGAAAAGCCGGCAATTGGTCTAAAAATCGGTTCAACTAAAGGTCTGAGGGCGGCTGATATGCCTTGCAATGGCTTGTAAAATTTTCTCATGTACCAGCCGCCAACTTCTGGCAAACTTAGGAGTCGCAATGCTGTGCCAGTGGGGGCAGAATCGATAATTAAAACATCATATATTCCCTCGTCATAATGCCGTTTCATCCGCACCAAACCGAATATTTCGTCCATTCCTGGCAAAATGGCTAGTTCTTCAGCTTGCACGCCCTCAAGTCCCTGGGCTCTCAAAACTTCACTAATGTAGCGTTTTACTGCCCCCCAGTTGCCTTCTAATTCTCTGAGGGCGTCCAATTCTGCTCCCCACAAGTTGGGTTTTACGAGTCGGGCGTCGTGTCCGAGCTCCATGTCGAAGCTGTCGGCCAAGGAGTGGGCGGGATCTGTGCTCAGCACTAGGGTTTTGTATCCCAATTCGGCGCATCGCAGCCCTGTAGCCGCTGCTACGGAGGTTTTGCCGACGCCGCCTTTTCCGGTCATTAAGATTAAGCGCATTGATTTTTGAGCTCGCCTGCAAGTTCTGTTTACTTTTTTATTGTAACGGAATGTAACTTTATGAGACTGAGGCTACAAAATATCAGTCCGTGGGGTGCTGGTGGGGCGTCGGCTGGGGTGGCTGGGGTGTCGCTTAAAGGCTCGAAATATGATAGAGGGAGATATAAATCTTGTGAAGGGCGATCGCGCGTAACATCAAATGCTGTATTGGTATTATTGGCGATCGTATTTTTCAAAACAAATAGCAGAGTATTAGTAGGGTGCGTCGCCTGCGAAAAATCCCGAAAAAAAGATAGACAATCTGATGGCGACGCACCTTATCCCATTTGTGGGAGTCGTGCCACACAAAATTTATTGATCATATTTAAATAGATGATTGTGTTCCCATCCGATTTGTCAGGTGCGTCGCTTTGTGGAACAGGCTGTTATGGGCGGGCAGGATGCCCACCCCACAATAAAACTGATTCTTTCTTTGTGGAACAGGCATCTTGCCTGTTCTTGAAAATTGAAAATTCTTAAGAGATTCCCAAAGATTGAATGAATAATTTACTATAGGGTGCGGATGGTTGTACCTTCGCCAGCGAACCAAACAACTCTTCTCCCCCGAAGATAACTAATGTCTTCTGTTTAGATCGAGGTTCTTGACTCAGCAGTTGTGAATGAACGGAGAGAATTCTATCTGAATCAAAACGATAGAAATAGTGTAAGTCGCCACAAAGCCCTTCTCCAACATCCTTGAGATTAGGAAAAAGTTCTTTAGACGAACGCGGTTCGTGACCGATTAAAATTAGTGCATCTAATATCTCCATTTTGTTAAGATCGATTAGATACATGAGTCCTTCATCTGTGTTGACTAGAATGCTATCGTCCGATAGGTAGCACATATAGTAGCCAAAACCGTCATCGGCATGAGGCCATTCGCATATTCCAAGTAGATTGCACTCAGGAAAACTGAATCGGCTGATTTTTCGCCCACAATCATGTACGGTCACAAATTCCCTACCAGCAGGATGAAATTCTGGAGGTGCTGCGTCATGGGGACATGGAACCTCCACGGCGTGAATTCTCGTACCATCATCATAAAGCCAGTAAATTTGCTGTAAGCCCTGACCCTCAGCAGCCCAAATAGCTAAAATTTGGTTTTCCGGGTGCGGGTAAAACCCGAAGGAACTCGATCCAAAAGGGTCTTCGAGCAAAAGTTTTCGCTGGATTTGCCATGAATTGGTATCGCGAATTTGAATTTCTACTTCCTTGCCTTCAATTACTTTCATGCACCAAAAACGCAAGCCGTCTGCATCAAACCAGCAGTCCTCAAATCCATTATAGTTAGGAAGTTTAGGTAACTGTTCTTCAAAAACTAGCTGGTTTTCTGCTGTCACAATTGCTAAATGATTGCCATTTGCCATAATTGCTGCTAGCAAATCGCCTTTGGGACTGATGGCTAAGCAGCTAATTTCGTCTGGAAGCTGGTATTCGTATTTTGGTGACAAGTTGCGATCGCACACAGTGACCTTTTGACCGCAAGTTATCGCCATAGCCCACTCGGAATTAATGGTTTGATTTATAGTTAATATCTCGCAGTCAATTTTTCTTTCATTTTTTGGTGAAATCAGCATAAAGATATTGCGAAAATTTTAAGTCGGCATAATGTCATCAAGTTGCAATTGTAAATTGGGAAATTGATAAGAATAAATCCGCTCTCCCAAGCGATATTGTTGCTGCTGGTAAACTCCATCAACCAACTGGCAGACGGTGAAAGTAGGTTGCTTGGGAGAGCCGATAAATTGCAAACCCCCCAAGCCTCGAAAGTCCACAATCCAATATTCTGCAATCTTCAAAAAAGCGTATTCCTCCACTTTTCTTGCATAATCATCTTGCCAATTAGTGCTGACCACTTCGGCAACAAGCTTAATTGTACTATCTTTACAAATCACTGGTTCTTTTTGCCAAAGGGGTTCACTACCAAGTTCTGCTTTATCTAAAACAACTACATCAGGACGCAGTGCTGTGGCCTCAGCGTATAGGGGTTTTATTAAACAAGTTTTTGGAACCAACCAATTGAATTGTTCGCGAAAAATTTCTACGTAAATTCTACCAGCAATACTACCTGCAACCGCTTCGTGAGGACCAGTAGGTTCCATGTCTCTGAGTTCTCCATCAATGAGTTCATATCGTGTATTATCCCCATATAGGGCAATAAACTCCTCAAAGCTAAGTAGTTTGGATGGGGTGTATGTCATAGGTTCTTTCTTAATGAGATGTCTATTATACTCGCTCGATTGCATGACCGTCTATGAGGCAGGGATTTAAACCCCTGCCGGATTGTGACAAAGCGCGTGGAACTCTAACACTTTTAATTCGCATTCTTTCTTCCAGTTTTCTGCACGGGAACAGCCACCACCTGCGGCTTCTTCTTCGCCCCAAATATCCCGAAGAAATCGTGCAGCAAAATATAGAAACACGGAATAATAAACAGCGTCAGCAAAGTAGCCAGCGACAAACCCGAAAACACCACAACTCCCAAAGGTTGCAGAAACTCCGAACCTTCTCCTATTCCCAAAGCGAGGGGAAACAAACCCAAAACTGTGGTGATAGTTGTCATCAAAATCGGACGCAAACGTTGAGGTGCCGCCCTGACAATTGCTGTCGCCCGATCGACCTTTTCGTCTTCGCGAATTTGGTTGGCCAATTCTACCATAATAATGCCGTTATTCACGATAATTCCGACGAGCAAAATTGCCCCGATCATCACCGTGGCGCCGATCGCAGTTTTGGTCACGTACAGCCCGAAAATCCCCCCAGCCAACGCCAGCGGCACTGTCAGCAAAATCACCAGCGGATCGACTAGGGAATTGTACTGCACCGCCATCGCTACAAACACTAAAAATGTCGCCAATCCGCCCAAAAGTTTGAGCGAACTTTGCAATTGCTGGTTGGTTTCCGCTGCGGAACTTGGCACAATTCTGACTCCTGGCGGTAACTTTAATTGGGCTAAAACTGCATCGACTTGCTTGACAGCATCGCCCAAACTTGCACCGCGATTTAAGTTTCCGACAATTAAGAAAACTTGCCGTTGGTTGAGACGCTGAATTTCTCCCGGCGCTTTGCCGATCGCAATTTTTGCGACATCGCTCAAACGGACGATGGTATTATTGCCAGATAAGGGAATTTGTCCGAGTTGGGCGGTGGATTTGACAGAAGTGCGATCGAACTGCACGCGCACGTCTACCAAACGGTTTCCCCGCTGCACCTGAGTTGGAATAGAACCTTCAATTGCTGTTTGAACTGTCTCCCCAATGTCTCGGGCGCTGAGCCCGTACAAAGAAGCCCTTTCCCAGTCTGGACGAATTTGCACTTCCGACTGCGGCGCGTCTCCATCCGGCCGAAACCGCGCTAATTTTACCTTTTCATCCAATGCTGTCAATATCTGACGGCCTGCTTCTTGTAATGCTTTTTCAGTTGGGCCCTGAAGTATGACATCAATTTCGCCGCCCCTGACTGGAGAATTCGTTAGCACTAAACCCCTGATTCCTTCTGGGACTAGGCGCAAGCGAGTTCCCTTGGGAACGTCAATTTTCCGTAATTCCCCGGTCATTCTTTCGGTAAAGGCGATCGTATTTGTGCCTTTTTTTAGGGTAATCGTGCTGCTTCCCCGGAGCAAATTCTCGATGGTATTATTGCCGAACAGCAGCCCTCCGGCTGTCGTTAAAGTATACTCGGTTTCTGGCTGTGCGAGCAGCAGTTTATCGGCGGCTGCAACTACTTTTTGATTGGTTTCCAAGTTAGTCCCGGGAGGAAACAAAGCAAACAATCGCGCTTGACTTGTGTTGATTCTTGGCAATATTTCCTGGGGAATTTGACTTGCCATCACCCAAGTTCCGCAGCCTAAAATTATAAAAGCCAGTGGAATGATAATTAAGCGCAAACCCAGCACTTTTGACAGCACCGCACCGTAGGCCCGCGTACCGTTTTCAAAGCCGCGGTTGAAATGTTTGATCGGCCCGAACTGACTGACGCCGCTGGAATAAGACATTCCCATCAAGCGGGAAGTCAGCATCGGTACTACAGTTACAGCTACTAGCAGAGACGCTGCTACTGCAAAGCAAATTGTCAAAATTAATTCGCTAAATAGCAGGGAAAAGAATCCGCCAATCAGCAAAAATGGCAGCACCGATACTAAGTTTGCCGCCGTGGAAGCAACCATTGCTGATTCTACTTCTTGACTTCGCATTACCGACTCTTCTATTGTGAGTTCTTTGCGATTTTTGATTTTGCCTTTTTTGAGATCGGGGTTGCTGTTTAAACCGACTACAATATTTTCTAAAATAACTACGCTAGTGTCAATCGCCTGACCGATTCCCAAGGCTAAACCGCCCAAACTAAACAAGTTCAGCGACAAGCCGAACAGCCGCATTAAAATAATCGCAGCTAAAGTACACAGGGGAATAGTCAGAGAGATAATCAGCGTTTGTCTGAGGGAACCTAAAAAGAACAAAACTGCGATCGCAGCCAAGACTGCCCCGGAAATTCCGGCATTCGCGACATCGGCTAGGGAATTGCGGATGAATCGGGATTCGTCTAAGGTTGTAACTACTTTCATGTCGGCTGAAATCAAGCCGGATGCCTGCATTTGTTTGAGGCGATTTTTGACGCCGTCCACCACAGTAATTGTGTTGGCGTCCGGCTGTTTCAAAATGCTGATTTTAACGGCGGGTTTTTGATTGAGAAAAACTTTAACTCGCTGTTCTTCCGTACCGTCTTTGACTGCGGCAAAATCCCGCAGGTAAACTCGTTTTGGCGGGTTGGAACCGGATATTTGAAATGAGATGTTGTTGATTTCGGCGGCTGTTTTAAATCGCCCGATGGTGCGAGTCAGGGGTTCGTTGGATTCTTGGCGCAGTCTGCCGCCGGAAGTATCTAAATTGCGATCGCGCAAAGCACTAAAAACATCGTTAAGATTAACTCCTAAACTTTGCAGCCGGTTCAGGTCAATATTAACTTGAATTTCTTCTTGAACCCCGCCGGAAACGTCAACGGAAGCTACTCCGGGAATTACGTTAATTTCCCTGGCTAATTCGTCATCGGCGAATACTCGTAAATCTACGCCTTGGCGCGAGTCTGAAGTCAGTGCAAATTCGTAAACCGGCTGTTGGGAAGGGTCGAATTTAAATAGAGTGGGGGATGCAACGGTATCGGGAAGTCGGTTGCGAATGCGGTTGACAGAGGCTGTGGCGTCGTTGAGGGCTTGGTCAATATCGCCGCCGGTTTTGAAGAATAAATCGACGCTGACTTGTCCTTCGCGGGTGCGGGAAAAGACTTGCGTGACTCCTTCTGTGGCTGAAAGTCCTTGTTCGAGGGGGCGGGTAATTTCGTCAACTGCGACTTCTGGCGAGACTCCCGGCGCGTCTAGGCGCACGCTGATGCGGGGATAGGTGATGGAGGGTAGCAAGTCAACGGGGAGTTGGGTGATGTAGAAAATGCCCACTACGACGATCGCCAATGTCAGCATTATAGTGCCGATGTGGCGGCGAATCGCGATCGCGCTAATACTAAATCCGGTTTTGTCGGCGCTCATTCGATTTTAGATTTTGGATTGAAGAGTTTACCCAGTCAGTCACATTAATTTTAGTAGGGTGCGTCAGTCTTAAATTTAGGTCGAGGAGAAATAAATTTTACGGACGCACCTTACGAGTAGTATAATAAATCTTAATAAAATCTCAAAAAAGTGTTTTTTTATATTCCTTTAGACATAGCCGATCGCCCGCAATGAAAATTTGCTAAACTTGCGATCGACTGTGGAATTTCTGTAAGGTATTACTATCTGTTTCCTGTTCCCTGTTCCCTGTTCCGGGAGCCTCTCAGTTTTGCATTTATAGTAGTGCGAGCGTCCCCGCTCGCGTGCTTTATAAAGCACGCGAGCGGGGACGCTCGCACTGAAAGAAAAAATGCTTTTTGCAAAAATGAGATGCTCCCCCTGTTCCCTGTTCCCTCTTCCTTGATTTACTGTACTTGACTGCCGTGGGCGCGCGGGTCTGAACTGCTTGTTTTCACAGGGCCTGTGGCGGGAGTAAAATCAGAAACTTGACCGGAAGATTGCGAGTGCGGTATTGGTTTTCCGGCAATTAAAGCCTCTAAATTTTCTTCTATAATACTGCGTGGGGTTTCGCCGATGGTTTCAGCAACGCTGCTGCCTTTATTATTCAAATAGACAAAGTGGGGAATGCCATCTACTCGATATTTGGTGATTTCTGGTAGCCATTTGTCGTTGTCTACATTTAGCATGACAAAATTCATTGGTTCGGCATATTTCTGTTTGATGGCGCTTAAGTCCTTAGCCATTGCTTGACAGCTACCGCACCAATCAGCATAAAATTCCATGAGTGTTGGCTTGCCGTTTGTTAAGGCTGTTGCTATCGGTGCCGAGGCTTTTGCCATTTCGGTGAGACTGCTTGCTGGCGTTTGAGTTCGCACTCCTAAGAAGAGGGATACTGAAAGGGCGATCGCTGCTAATACGATCAATAAGTTTCTGACGCGCGCGGCGGCGTTTATTTCGGAATCTGCGGGTGCAGGAGTTGAGTTGGGCGAATTAAGACTCATAAAATAAATTGGGATCTTATTTCTATGTTTTTATTTTTAATAAGCACTTTAAATTATACCACATTTTGAGATAATCAGACCAATCTCATCAAAAATTTGGCTGAGGCCAGTAATTAGAGCAAGTGCGCTAAAACAATAAGATAAGAAAGATTGTGTTTGTAAATTACCGAGGTAACAGTGAAAAAACGGGTAACGCTGACGTTTCCACAACGATCGATCCAAATGCCTGTCACCTATCGACTGGCCAAGGATTTTAATGTTGCAGCCAACATTATCCGCGCTCAGGTGGCTCCGAATCAAGTGGGCAAACTGGTGCTAGAGTTATCAGGGGACATTGACCAACTAGAAGCGGCGATCGACTGGATGCGATCGCAAAGTATCGGCGTTTCCCTAGCCAGCAGGGAAATACTCATCGATGAAGATACCTGCGTTCACTGCGGCTTGTGCACGGGGGTTTGCCCGACAGAAGCCTTGACCCTTGACCCAGAAAGCTTTAAACTAACGTTTGCTCGATCGCGCTGTATCGTCTGCGAGCAGTGCATCCCTACTTGTCCGGTGCAAGCTATTTCTACTAACCTCTAAGCCCGCACACAAATTTATCGGGGTCAGCCGATTTTAGATTAAAGAAATGAAGAATTTTAGATTAACTCGCAGCGCCCTGAATCTGAGAGCTTAAGCAAGAGTCTAAAATTTTGGAATCGACCATCATGAGTGTCGGCAAGCAAGTAACCGTTTTTGGGCGGGGTCATCTTTATGTTGCTTGGTTCCCCTAATTTGTATATCGGATGAAAAGAAACTCTTGGTTTTCCTTAACTCTACTTTTTGTTACTTATTTCATTTTTGGCTGGAAATTATCTGAATTTGATATTCCCCCGCACCTGACTTGGTTTTTTGCCGTAGCTGCTGTTTTAGTATTAGCCATTGCCTTGTCATTCCCGCTGAAGGAGACAAAAAAATGGCTCATGCGCTGGATTTCGAGTGATGCTGGGGCTTTTATTTCGATTATTGTAGGAGCTTGTTTGGCAGTTATAGTTGTTACCTGGTTGCACCTTTTTGTGACGGTTTTAGTTTTGACTTCAGCCGGAGCTTTGGCAAGACTCGATATTCAAATGTTTGGGCACCAAAGATGGCGGACTTTTGCGATATTAGCTACTATTTCTTTAACTGGTTTGGGGGTGGGCGGAGCGATCGAGTTTTTGTCAAGAACAGGCAGGCTAGTATTACCGTAATGTGGAACGGGAAATTCATAAAGCCAAATTCTACAACTGGCAATGGGTATTTAGCGCAAAATTATGCGATCGCTCATAAAAATAATACGGAATGCGGGAAACTCAGCGTCTTTAGACCTGAGAGGGAAGCGACTCGTGGGACTTCAGTCCCCGTGTTCTTTCCTTCTTTCTTTCTTTCTTTATTTATTTATTTATTTCTTTATTTATTGTTTAATTGGCCGAATAGTATGGGTTTATATTTGACGTATCCATGCTCGATCGTTTAAACTGGAAAAATCAACCAATATCCAGGAAGACAGAGGTGACTAAAACCAAAAAAATAATGGGAGTTCAGCAAGTATTACTATCTCCAAACAAAGATGTTAAAGCCTTGTTAGAGTATCTCTGTCAGCAATCTGGAAAGCTTTACAATAGTGGCGTTTACTTGGCTCGTCAGACTTTTTTCAAAACAGGAAAACTGTTGACTGGAAAGTTCGACTTATCTGTTGAATCGTCAGTTTCAAGGTCAATGGTTGCTAAGTCATTGCCGTCAACGCCAATGCAGCAAACATTGATGTCAGTCGCAGAAGCATTCAAATCTTTTAAAGAATTAAGAGACTTGTACATCAAAGGTCAATTGCATTTTAAGCCCAAGCCACCGGGATACCTAAAAGGGTCTAAGTTGTTCAAAGTGGCTTATCCAAATTCTGGAGGTTTAAGACCTAAACTTGTTGGGAATCAGTTAAGATTTTCCTTGGGTTTAACAGTGAGGCGATGGTTTGGAGTTTCTGAATTCTTTCTACCTATGCCATCGAATCTTGATTTTTTCAAAGTGAAAGAGTTTACAATTCTCCCTAAAAATGGCGTTTTTTATCTGGAAATGTCCTACGAAGTTGAAAAACAACAACATAATCTGGACATTAATCAAGCGTTATCAATTGACTTGGGAACTGCTGATAATCTAGCAGCTTGTGTCGATACATTAGGAAATTCCTTCTTAATTGATTCTCGTGCGATGAAAGCGATGAATCAATTGTGGAACAAGAAAGTAGCAACTAGAAAAGAAGGAAAGCCAGAAGGTTATTGGGATAATTGGCTAGACCGTGTAACCCGCAAGCGCAATCACCAAATGCGTGATGGTATAAATAAGGCTGCAAAGTTGATTACCAACCATTGCCTTAAATCCGGAATTGGCACGCTGATAGTTGGGTGGAATGAAGGTTTCAAGTCTAACAGTAATCTCGGTAAAGTGAACAATCAAAAGTTTGTTCAAATGCCTTTAGGTAAGCTAAAAAATAGGTTAAAAGAACTGTGCGATTTGCACGGCATCAGGTTTGTTGAAACCGAAGAAGCATATACATCGAAAGCTAGTTTTTTAGATGGTGACTCCCTACCCAAATATGGTGAAAAACCATCTGGGTGGAAAGCATCTGGAAAACGGATTAAACGTGGCTTGTATCAGTCAGCTAATGCTTCGATGGTGAATGCAGACTTAAATGGTGCTGCCAATATTCTGAGAAAAGTAGCCAGTAAGTTAAGTGTAAACCTTGACCAACTGGGTAGACGGGTTTTGACGACCGTAGCGAGAGTTAGACTTTGGGTATTGCCCAAACCTATTCTGTCCGCAGAATCTCAGTGTCTTTAGACCTGAGAGTGTCAACAATAAATGGAGATGGTTTTTTTAATACCTCACCGCCCCCCGACTAAGGCCTTCGTGCCGTAATTCTAGCAGTTGTCCACTCTCATAAGGTTGAGATTCCCAATTACCGATTACAAATTCACAATACCCAATTAGCAATTGCCAATTGCCAATTGTCAATTAGGGAGGAACCTGGAGTGCAACGGAAAACCACTATGGCAATATCGATCTGTAGCGACTGTTGTTCAAAATTTTATTCCCAAGATCCGTAAATCCGGCAACCAAAAACTAAATCCCAATAAAAAAGCAGCTTTAGGGAGCTGCTCGTCAGAATGCATGAGGTATTGTTTTTAGAATAGGACAGGTTGAATTCGATCGATCTTGGGTTACATTTTTTGATACGAGAGCATTGATGAGTCAATGGACGATCGCAAAATCGTCACACAGGAGGATAGCATCGATGCTAATTTTTCCGACAATGAGGTTAGCGTTTAACTGTCCTTGCGCCCTACAGCCCTTCAGCGGTGGGGCCATTTTATTTTTTGGCACAACAGAAGGAAGAGTTGACAGTTGATAGAAGGAAGAAGGAAGAAGGAAGAAGGAAGAGGGAAGAAGGAAGAAGGAAGAAGGAAGAAGGAAGAGGAAAGAAGGAAGAAGGAAGAAGGAAGAGGGAAGAAGGAAGAGGAAGAAGGCCCTTCGACTTCGCGATCGGGTAAATAGAGAGAAGAAGCAGCAATACAAGCAAGGGTTTCAGCAATCCCAGAAGGTTTTAATCGTCGAGGGCGGTTGCTGTAGCCTTTCTCAAAAAGATGAGGTATGGCTGACAGCTTACGTAACCATCCAGAGTAAGAGGGCTAAAGCCCAACAACATACCTTATTTTTTTGAGAACCTTTATATATGAAACTTACGCACCACATCTGCTTAAACCCGGTTGATTTGCAAACATTCAGCGGTTAAAGCGACACACTCAGGCATAAATCAGTATTTTTACGTAACTTTTAAGTCTTTATAAATAGGTAATTTTGCCAAGACCCAATTGATGAGTGTATCAATTGACATCATGCCCAGTTTCTGATAAAAACCGAGCCAGATGGTTAGGACGTTTTAGTTGTCGAAACCGTTGCTTTCTTCTTCCTTCTTCCTTCTTCCTTCCTCTAGAACTTTTTTGATTTCCTCGATCGCCCGACGCGCTACTTCTTCGGGCCTTTCGCCTCCGGAAATGCCAACTCGGACATCTGCTTGAGCGTAGAAACGCTCTCTTTCGCTCAAAAGGCCTTGCAACTTAGATTTGAGGTCTCCCTCCCGCAGTAGGGGCCGAGTGCTGTCCGATCGCAGTCGATCGCACAATTGGTCTACAGGCACATCCAGCCAAACCACGATACCGTAATGCAAGTAACCCCAATTTTTCGATCGGGCAACAATACCGCCGCCCGTAGCCACGATCGAATTTTGATAAGCAGCCAATTCGCCGAGCACTTTCGTTTCTAATTCCCGAAAAGCCTCTTCCCCTTCGCGATCGAAAATCTCAGCAATTGACTGATTAGCAACTCGCACAATTAGTTCATCAGTATCAAAAAAACGGTATTTTAATTCCCTTGCCAAAATCCGCCCCACCGTGGTTTTACCCACACCCATCATCCCGACGAGATAGATATTAACTCCCCTCAACAAATCCACCGCCAAATCCTCCAATATTTTGCTATTTTTTCAGGTTAATCGGGCCGTCGCTGGGACGTGAGTCGTCCTCATCAAAGACATCATCCTCATTCAATCCCCAATCATCCTCTGTGTCTGCACTAGGATTTTGGGGGACTTGGGCGCCACCCGGTGAAGGTATGGGATCTTGCGGGGGAACCAACACTCGATACTCTGCATCGTAGACAGACTCTGTTTGTCCCACCCCCGACTTGCTGGGATCTCGATAGCCATAGGAGTATACTGAGCCAGCCCAAGACTTGCTTTTCGGTTCCTGCGTCGATTCGTAAGCCCTCGGATTTGCTGCTGGAACGTCATTTACCTGCGGTCGATCGGCAAAATCTCGATCGTCCCCCCAATCATCATCGCTGCCGCCAGAGACCGATTTTGAGCTATTTGAAACCCAATCATCTTCATCATCTGCGGCTTGAATAATTGTCGGTCGATCGTAATTCTTAGCAACAGGAGGGTTTGGAGTTTCTTGTTGGAAAGTCTGCGGAGTGTAGCCTGCCGGTGTCCCGTACTCAGTTCGATCGGAAGTTTGGCTATTTACCGTCTCAAAATCGGGGTCAATCTCCTGTTTTCTGGGAGGGGGAGGTGGCGCGTAAGCTGTTCTCCTGTCTGGTGAGACAGCCTCACGGCTGCGAATGTCGCGGCCGCTGCGCCCTCGTGTTTGAGATAGGTAATTTGAAAACGAGAGCAAAGCAGAAATCAATAAAGACGTGACAACTCCCGTCCCCATGCTGAGCAAAATCCAGATAGATAAGGGTAAAGCGGGCGATCGAATTCCCAAAAATACCAGCGATAATGCCGGCTCCACATTTTGTAAGGCAAAAATAGTTAGCCCTACCACAATCACTAGCAATAATACAGGGCGCATATCAATAATATTTGTTCTTGGTTATTTGTTCTTGGTTATTTGTTCTTGGTTATTTGTTCTTGGTTATTTGTTCTTGGTGATTGGAAATTGGAACCAACAAATAACAACTAACAAATAACAAATAACAAATAACAACTAACTCCCTTCTTCTTCCTTCCAGCGTTTGAGAGGAACGCAATCAATCCCCAACTGATCCAAAGCACGAGCCACCACAAAGTCTACTAAATCTTCAATTGTTTGGGGATTGTGATACCAAGCGGGAATCGCTGGCACAATTCTAGCTCCCGCTTCTGCTAAGGTCGTCAAATTCCGCAGGTGAATCAAACTAAAAGGGGTTTCTCTAGGTACAAGTACCAATTTACGCCCTTCCTTGAGCTGAACGTCGGCCGCTCTTTCGAGTAAATCCGAGCTCAAGCCAGCCGCCAATTTGCCTAGTGTACTCATGCTACAGGGAATAATCATCATCCCTTGGGTGCGAAACGATCCGCTAGCAATATTAGCACCAACATCTTGCCAGGGATGACACCGGAGTTTGCCAGAATTGGGTACTCCTGCTTGTTCTCGCCAGAATTCTTCTTGCAGAGTCGGTTCTGCGGGCATACGGATGTTCTGTTCGCTTTGCCAAACTATGTAGGTAGATTTTGATGCTACCAGTTCGACGGCTCGATCGGCTTCCAAGAGATATTTTAATGTTCGCACGGCGTAAATCAGTCCCGATGCTCCAGTCACTCCTACAATCAGCGGGTAGTTATTTGTCATTAGTTAGTTGTTATTTGTTATTTGTTATTTGTTAGTTATTATTTGACTGTTGACTGTTGACTGTTGACTGTTGGCTGTTGACTGTTGGCTGTTGACTGTTGTTGATTATTTTTGGATGATTTATGAGTATAGTTTGCTCCCAATTTATCAATACTTAGTTGCTAGACAATGACAACTAAGTATTGAGGAAAATTAACTGTCAACTGTCAACTGTCAACTGTCAACAGTCAACTGACTATTCCTCATCATCAAAAGCTTGGCTACCGCCGCCAACTGCAACTAAATCAATTTGCTGGCGGTAGTAGTCAACGCTTTTGACTTGAACTTCTACCCGATCGCCCAAACGGTACTGATTGCGGTTTTTGCGGCCAACTAGAGTTTGCTGGCGCGATCGATATTCATACCAATCATCCTTCAGCGAAGAAACGTGCACCAACCCTTCAACTCGCAAAAGTTCACTTTCCGGCGGCCGCACCTCAATTTCCACAAAGAAACCGTAAGACTGCACCCCTGTAATCAAACCCTGGAAAGTTTGACCAGTGCGCTCTTTCATCAATCCGGTTTTCTTCAATCCCTGCAAATCGCTTTCGGCATCCTCAGCAACCCTTTCGCGTTCCGTCAGGTGTACCACCGCCGCTGCAAACTCTGTCTCAAACTCGTGATGCAAGTCTGGCGGCAGGACATTCCAAGTAATTTGACCGTGACAGGAGGAATGGTGCAGGTTAACTTTTTCCTTAGCGCGAGTTGTACGGCTGCTGCGCCCTTGCTCTAACACAGCGTGCAACACCCGCAGCACCAGTAAATCGGCGTAGCGGGAAAGCGGCGAAGTGCAGCGCGTGTAGCCATCTGACAGGGCCAAACCGAAGTGCGGCTTGGGAGTTGTGCTGTAAACAGCGGGCTTCATCGTGTCTTCGAGCAGGTAGGTGAGAACTCTTTCGGACTTGAGGCCGGCAAACTGTTGGGTAAATCGCTGGAAGTCAAAGGGCAGAACTTCTTCCTCGTTTTCGAGATACAGTTCGCCTCCGAGGTTGTTCGAGAGTTTGATGAACTCTTGAATGTCTGCCGGATCTGGCATCGGTTGGACGCGGTAGATTGCTGGCACTCCCAAGGCTTGCAGGTGGGTGGCGACAGCTTCGTTGGCAAGTACGACCAACTCGGAGACAGCCGACTGCACGGGGGGAGCCGTTGCAAAAGCTCCTAATTCGCCTTCATCGTCGAAGTGAGAGTTAGCGTCTGGCAAATTTAGTTCAAAAGCTCCCCGCTTGAGCCTCGCCTGTCTGGCAGCCTGTGAGGCTGCGGAGATTTGAGCTAGGAAAGGACGGAGGGCGGAGGATAAAGCGCGATCTTCGGCATCGGAGCCTGGTTCGACAATTGCTTGAGCTTGCTCGTAGGTTAGCTGGTAGTCAATGTGAATGACGCTGGTTTGAATTTCGTATTCTAGGAGTTCTCCTGATTCGTCTAGGGTGAGCATGATGCTGAATGCCAGCCGTTCGGTGTCTAGCAGCAGGGAGCAGCGATCGCTGAGGAGTTCTGGCAGTACGGCGATGATTTTTTCTCCCAAATGGGCTGCTGTGCCTCGTTTGCGGGCTTCGCGGTCTAGGGGGGTTTCGGGCTGTACGTACTCGGCGGCGTCGGTGACGTGGACTCCAACTTGCCAGCCGCCGGACTTCAGACTTTCGATCGACAATGCGTGTTCTATTGGCGGATCTGAGAGGAATGAAGTGGGGTCAAACTCGTTTTCGGCGGAGTCCTCTGAGAAACTTTCCTGCTGAGTTTTCGGGGCATCATTTTCGCCGTTGGTTTCTATCGGTTCATTTCTGCTGAAGGTAACAGTCAAGATGTTCCGCAAATCTAGCCGTTTTTTGATGTCGGTTTTTTTGACTTTGCTGGGCAAATTTTCGGCTGCTTTGATGACGGCTGCGGGGAAGGAGCGTGGCAAGTCGTGCTTGCAGCATACAATGTCGAGGTCGTCGGCGGCTTCGGCGTCGGAACCGAGTACCTGTACTACTTTGCCGACTGGGCGGTGGGTTCCTAGGGGATAGCGTTTGACTTCGACGTGTACTAAATGGTCGATCGCCTCTTGGAGATTTGTACCGTTTGCGAGCAAGTCTAGTTCAAACAGCAGGCGATCGTCCAGGGGAATTGCTCTGTAGCTGACGCGGCCGGTGGGGGTAGCGGTTTGCTTGACTCGCGCCAGTACCGAGGGGTTGGCGCGTTCGAGGATCAGCATGACTTCGCCTTCGGGCGATCGGCGGCGGCTACCTTCTTTGATAATTTTGACTAAAACTCGATCGCCATTCCAAGCAGTCGAGAGGTGACTTTCCCGCACATAAACATCTTCTGAACCTTCAGCATCTTGAATTGCAAAGCAAAATCCTTTGCTCGAACAGCGCAGTTTTGCTTCTACTACGTCATCTTCAGCTACTCGACGATAGCGGCCTTTGTCTTTGACTAATATGCCAATTTTCTCTAGAGCTTCTAATGCAATTTGAAGTTTGAGTTGACTGGTTTCATCATTGCAGTCGAGTTTTTTTTCTAGTGCTTTGGGAGCCACTAATTTGTCTTCTGTAAAATTTGCCAGCAGTGCAGCGATAGAAAATTCCATGTAGCGATCGATCCTCTTGTTTCCAGCAATTAGTCTAACTTTTGGCGAAATCAGCCGCACCCTTTCTTGCCCTCGCTGTGCCTGCTTCCCAACAAATGCGCGGGTTAGTCGGTGGAGATACCAGCACAGTCGGTGCTACCCGTGCGCGGGGATTTTTTCAGATTATTTCCCCACACCAGCAGTCGCTAATTGTCTGCTGTCTGTCTGCAAATGACAGATGATGGTGCAGACAAATACCCCATACCCTATTCCCCAATACAATTTTTTAGCGTTGGTTCCTTTGCTTTTGGCTTGCAGCGCCGAGCTCTTCGCGAAGTAGAAAGCCCCTGTCGGTTCTTAAAAGATGACTCGATGCTGAAAGCGACGGGTTGAGTCCTGGATCGGGAGATGGAGAGATGCAGAGGGAGAAAATTTGCATTTGGGCCTCCTGCCTTTTTCCTTCTGCCTTTTTCCTGCTTTCTTCTGCTTTTTGAAGTGCCTCTTGCCTTGTGCTAAAGCCAAAGATTTTACCGGCGATCCGGGCAAAATTGCTAGTAGCTCATCGCTGCGATGCCCCTGTTTTTTCCACGCGATCTGTCCTTGGGGACAGAGGAGGAACGAGCGGGTCGGGAGCAATCTGTGCTGTAGAAGGTGCTTGGTACACAAAACCGGAGACTTTTACTACTTTTGCCTAGTTGCTGTGTCATAAAAGCACTCGGTAAGTGGGAAACGAGCGAGACTTCAGTCCTGAGAGGGAAACTCCAAGAGCGGTTTCAACCGCCTTGAATCCCCTTGCGGGGTAGAGGGGTATGGTTGCCCCTCTGGCGAGGATGGTTGTCCTCAATCTCCCTTTCGGGTAAAGTTAGCTTCGCCAATGTTATAAAGGCTTGTCAGGCTAGCAGCACTGCCTCAGTGACTTTAAGGCTGTTTAACTACTAGCGACAGAGCAAGGGACTAGCTTCGCATCCCAGGGTGTCGTGACCTAAATAACGTAGCCAGTTAAGGCTTAGGCTGGTCAATACAGCTTGCTCGATTTCTCTTACAAGCTCAGTGGCTTTAGCACTGAGTTACTGACCTCCTATAGGTAGAAATGACTGCCGGTGCTTGTTAGCTTAAACCGCCGGATGTGGGATAGGGTTTAATGGCGTGAAAGGTTGCGTGCATGATTCACCTTTCATTTATTGTATGTTGAATATGTGCTTTCAGAAAATTGTTTTCTCTGTCGTTGTACTAAACTCAACTCATCAGCCCCTTTTGATTTCGGGGTAAAAAATTTATGTTTGCAGAATTTCGCGCCCTTTATCCCGCTGGACAGTTGATCTGTGAGTTGCTGACTATTCATCACGGTAAGTTTGTGGTTCGCTGTTTGGTTGAGGTTGACGGCAAAACTCTCGCTACTGGTATGTCCGCTGCTGAGTCTGTTGAGGATGCTGAAGACCGCGCCCGATCGCGAGCAATTGCTGTCCTCGCATTTGCTCCGGCTCCGGCTTCGGTTGCTGCTGTTCCCGTTCCCGTTCCGGCTCCGGCTTCGGTTGCTGCTGTTCCCGTTCCGGCTCCGGTTGCTGTTGTTCCCGTTCCCGTTCCCGTTCCGGTTGTTCCCGTTCCCGTTCCCGTTCCGCCAGCCCTTGCTCCGCTTCCGGTTTTAGAAATGCCTGTTCCAGACAAAGTTGACATACCGCATCAAAGCAATTTTGTCAATGCCGAACCCAAATTAAATGCAGAGTCGATCGCACCTGTAGCGGAACCTTTGCCGCCAACAGTTGATTTACCTCCGGCAGTGGGATTTGTACCAAAGCAGTTAGACTCGGACGCTTGGCTGTCTTCCAGCTACGGCGAACCGCTTCCCGAACTGGAAGTGCCAAATACTAGCCAAAGCGAACTGTCGCAGGGTGCGGCCGAAGTCCGGGAATTCCAACCGATCGCGGTAGGAATTCCCAGCGATGCGATCGAAGATGATTCTGATACGATCGCCCAAATAGACGCAATTCTCAAACGGCTGCGATGGACAAAAAAACAGGAAACCGACTGTCTCGAACAAAATTATGGCAAGTCATCGCAGAGAGAACTTGCTAGCGAACAGTTGGCAGATTTCCTAGAATATCTGGAAATCTACAGCAGAACCACCGAAGAAATCAAGAGGTTGGGATGGACAGCCAACCAAGGAAAAGATTATCTCAAACAAGGTTACGGCAAAGAAGCACGACATTTCTTAAATAGAGAACAATTGTTCGACTTCCTGCAATATCTCGAATCTTTACCCTAAAAATCAGGAAAATAGGTTTGATCGTTCGGACTTCAGTCCTTCTTTCTTGCGGACTTTAGTCCTTAAAATAGGTTCGTAGTGAGGACTTCAGTCCTTCTTAAGACTAAAGTCCGAACGATCAAAGAAGTTAGCATAAAAAAACCTAAAATAGGTTCGTAGTGAGGACTTAAGTCCTTCTTTCTTGCGGACTTTAGTCCTTAAAATAGGTTCGTAGTGAGGACTTCAGTCCTTCTTAAGACTAAAGTCCGAACGATCAAACAAGTTACCGTAAAAAAGCCTAAAAAATGTTCGTAGTGAGGACTTCAGTGCTGCTGTCTAAGGACTAAAGTCCCAACGATCGAACCTATTTGATGAAAAGGAATTAAGCGGATAGTAAAAATCAAAAATCAACAATGAAGAAAATTTCCCCATTGTTGATTTTTGATTTTTAATTTACACCACAGCAGCGATCGGGCGGCTAGCAGAAGGACGGCGATCGATCACTTGATCGACTAAACCATAATCCTTTGCTTCTTCAGCCGACATAAAGAAATCGCGTTCAGTATCTTCTTCAATGCGAGAAAGCGGCTGACCGGTATGATCTGCCAAAAATTGATTCAGGCGCTGTTTGTGGTACAAAATCTCTTTCGCCTGAATTTCAATATCGGTAGCTTGTCCTTGAGCTCCGCCCAGAGGTTGGTGGATCATAATCCGGGAGTGAGGCAAACTCATCCGCTTGCCTTTAGCGCCCGCACTCAGCAGAAAAGCGCCCATGCTGGCGGCCAAACCAAGACAAATAGTGCAAATATCGGGACGGATGTGGTTCATCGTGTCAAAAATCCCCATACCTGCTGTTACCGATCCGCCGGGGGAGTTGATATAGAGGTAAATATCTTTCTCCGGGTCTTCGGCGTCTAAAAATAGCAATTGGGCTACGATCAGGTTGGCTAAGTCGGAGTCAACCTGTTGGCCCAAGAAGACGATGCGATCGCGCAGGAGTCGCGAGTAAATGTCAAAGGCGCGTTCGCCGCGACCGGATTGTTCTATAACTGTTGGGATCATTGAACGGGCCTGCCTATTACGTATCTTTTTTTTATTTTAGCGATTTGGGCTCATTTATAGTTAGGGTGCGCTGGCGGGCGATCGGCCCTGAAGGCTAAAAGCTTGAAGCTGAAACCAGTTGAGGCATTCTCGTCGGCTATAATTAGGTGTGGAAGTTTCTGGTAGAAATGAAATGACTTCTCAATTACAAACTAAGTTACTGCCAACTCAACAACCAGAAAAAGTTCTGTATCCAGACAGCGACGGACAGCCCATGTCAGATAACACACTTCAATTTGGTTGGATTGTCAAACTCAAAGAAGGGTGCGAAGCATTATTTAAAGACAATCCAACTGTATTCGTAGCCGGAGATTTATTGTGGTATCCCGTCCAAGGTGACAATAAAACGAAGCGCGCACCCGATGCTATGGTGGTATTTGGCAGACCAAAAGGATATCGCGGTTCTTACCAGCAATGGCTGGAAAATAATATCGCGCCCCAGGTGGTTTTTGAGATTTTGTCGCCGGGAAATACGCTATCGGAGATGGCGCTGAAGTTGCAGTTTTACAATCGATTTGGTGTGGAAGAATATTATCTCTACGATCCAGATAATAACGATCTGACTGGATGGCAAAGAACTGAAGCAGGACTAACAGTTATTGAGTCTTTAGATGGCTGGATCAGTCCGCGTTTGGGAGTTCGGTTCGTATTTGCAGAACCAGAATTAGAGATAATTCGTCCCGACGGACAGCGGTTTTTGTCTTATGTTGAGTTAATGGAACAGCGGGATGAAATTCAGCAACAGCGCGATGAAATTCAGCAACAGCGCGATGAAATTCAGCAACAGCGCGATGAAATCCAGCAACAGCGCGATGAAATCCAGCAACAGCGCGATCGCATGGCTGCAAAACTGAGAGAACTAGATATCGATCCAACTCAGATTTAAGAATAGAACTCTTGCAAAAATAATTAGGACGGGCAAGATGCCCATCCCACAAGATTTATTTTTTTTGTGGGATGGGCATCTTGCCCGTCCCATCAATTGATCAAAAGGATTTTTGTAAGAGGTTTAATAGGTGCGATCGCTCCCTCTCCTTTAGCAGCAGTTCCATTTGTGCATCCCGTAAGGTAGCAAGGGTTTGTTTCAAATTGGTTTCAGCTTGTGGGCGATCGCAAATTTCTTGACGAAGCTGTTGTTGAATGTTCTCCAAAGCCTGATAAGTATTCACCCCTGCTAGAACTTCTTCAATTTGAATCGATCGAGTTGTTGCATCGAGACAATCTTCCTCAGTCCAGGTATCGCTTGGCTCGACGACAGAGACATTTCCCTGTGATAAGTCGTTGAGGATTAGAGTTGCTAAGTGTAGTTGCTCCGTTGGTGGCAAAGTGCGGACAACTTGAAGATAGATTTCTTGAGCATTAGTCGGCATATAGCGGTTTTCACAAAGATTCGCGGACGTTGTTGGGAAGAGAGCCCTCTTGATTTCAGCGGTTATGTAAGCTGTCAGCCATACCTCATCTTTTTGAGAAAGGCTATAATATATCCTCCTGCCTTCAATTATAACTTAAACTGGTGTTTTGCTAGAAAGATCGATCGCCCTTATCTGAGATTATTAAAAGAGTTATAGCGGATCTAGCTCCCATATTCGCGGACGTTGTTGGGAAGAGTGCCCTCTTGGTTTCAGTGGTTATATAACCTGTCAGTCATACCTCACCTTTTTGAGAAAGGCTATACATCAACTACACCAAACTTATCAAATTTTAATCTGCCAACCTCGACGGTACATCCCATACAAAATCAACCACCAACACAATACCGCCGTCACTGCAAAAGCCAGAGAACCATTCAACGGCCCAGCCCAAGGCACAAACCAGTTTTCATAAATCCAAGTGTAAGTTGTTGGAGCAGTTTCGCCACTACCGATATGAGTTTTCAACAAAAGTCTGGCGACAATCCCAGAAGCAACAAACAAGAAAATCGCATTCAATCCCATAATCTCAAACGGTCGCCCCCATTTCCAACCTCGCACTTCAATTGTTTCGTAGCAAGCTGCTAGCAAAAGCAAAGCCCAACCTGCGGTAAAAACTACATAGGAACTTGTCCATAGTTGTTTGTTAATCGGAAATAAAAATCCCCACAAATGACCAATTACTAAGCAACATAATCCACTAATTACTAAATTTAAACTCGTGCGGGTTTTAATTGGCTGCACGCGCAACCATTCCCCTGTAAAATAGCCGATCAGCACTGTCACGCTGGCTGGTAATGTGCTCAACAATCCTTCTGGATCGAAGGGGCCGCCTTTGTACAGGTGTTGGCTGCCGAGAATTAGCCGATCGACATATCCACCCAAATATCCCTCCGGCGTCAGTGCGTATTCAGTGTACCCCCCTACAGCAAATACGAATAATGCGCCCCAATAGCCTAAAAGCACCGCAACAGCGAGCAGTTTTTGATTGCGGGGGGAAAGGTTCAGAATCGCGATCGCACTAATTGCATACGCTAAGCCAATCCGCTGCAAAACTCCCATAATCCTGATTTTACCGAAATTTGCGATCGGGGCGCCGTTCAAAAGTACGTCAAGGGCGATCGAAGATGTATTTAGCAGCAATCCTAATACAAATAAAATCGCCGCCCGCCGCACAATTCGCCAATAAATATTTGTTTCTATTTTTGTAGTAGTTTCAGTATATTTTGACAGCGAGAAAGACATCGCACAGCCAACGATAAACAGGAAAAACGGAAATACTAAGTCTGTCGGGGTGCAGCCGTGCCATTCCGCGTGATCTAGCGGCGGATACACCTGTTTCCAACTGCCGGGGTTGTTCACTAGAATCATGGAGGCGATCGCAATTCCGCGAAAAACATCAAGAGATTTTAAGCGCATAAATTAAGTTATCTGTTATTTGTTATTTCTTATTTGTTATTCGTTATTCGTTATCAGTTCGTGATAATAAATGATACCCAATGCCCAATACCCAATGCCCAATGCCCTATATTTCAATTCCTTCCAAAGTCATAATCAGTGCATTCTTCATCAACATATCGCAGCGTTCTGCATAAAACAATGCAGCCTTATCATACTTGTTCACTTGCAAGACACGCATAAACATTTGCCTCGCTTGCGCGAATTGCTGCTGGTAGTGAAAAAAAATTCCCTGTTCAAAATCAGTTTGGGTTTTTCCTTTTAGTTCGATCATCATATCCGAGTCGCCGTCATAAATCTCAAACACAGCCACCGGCGCTTGTTTTCCTTTTACTTGAACGCGATCGAGAAATCGGCACTTATAATGTTGGGGGTCGTCAATCCGGCACAAAGTCTGAACGCTAGCAACAATACCAACTCCGTAAAGCTTTGTCAATCCTTCCACCCTAGAGGCTAAATTTACAGCATCAGAAATGACCGTACTTTCCATCCGTTCCGCCTCGCCAATAGTACCCAACATTAAAGTTCCAGTATGCAAGCCAATCCCTATAGAAATAGGTTTGTATCCACAATTTTGTCTGTGTTTGTTATAAATTTTAACTTGCTGCTGCATCTCTATTGCTGCTTGCACAGCATCTTCAGCACAGTTAGGAAATAAAGCCATAATTCCGTCACCAATATATTTATCTATAAAACCGTTGTACTGGCGGATAACTGGGCCAACTCGGCTTAAGTAAGAGTTGAGAAATTCAAAATTTTCTCGGGGAGACATACTCTCTGACAAACTTGTAAATGAACGAATATCAGCAAACATAATCGTCATTTCTGCCTGTACAGAGTCTCCCAATCTGGCATCAACTATGCTTTCTCTTTGGAGAAATTTCAAAAATTCTCTGGGTACAAAGCGCGCTGACGCTGCTGCTATTTTTTCTAGTTCACTTTTGCTGGCCTCGATTTGAGTCAGGGCGCGAAATGCTCTGAGTGCTGTCACTACCGTGGTAAATAACTTTTTGTTTGTTAGTTCTGTTTTTGTTTTGTAATCATTAATATCGTAGCTGACAATTACTACATCTTCTGGCACTTGTCCCGGCTGTCCGGTACGCAAAATAATCCGTACTACTTGATTCTCTAAAATATCGCGGATGTATTTTACTACTTCCAAGCCTGCCTCTTCTGTTTCCATGACTACATCGAGTAAAATCAAGGCTATGTCTGGATGGGCTTCGATTATTTCTTTGGCTTCTTTACCTGAGTAAGCGCTGATAAATGCGATCGCTTTGTTTTCAAATATAAATTCATTTAAAGCGAGTTTTGTAATATTATGAATTTCTATTTCATCGTCTACAATCAATATTTTCCACGTTCCTGCGATCGGCTTGTCTTCCGTCTCGTCTTCGTCGGCAAAGATTAATTCATCGTCGCCCGCCACTATTAATTCGTCATCGCCCGCAGCCAACACATTTTTACTAGCTTCTGACATTTATCGTTCTCCTAAATAGAATTATATTAAAACTGACAGTATAATAACTAATTTCTTCTTATAGCCGGAAATTCTATCATAAATTTTGTGCCTTTTTCTACTTGACTTTCGCAGCGAATTCTGCCTTTTAGTTTTTGCGTGACAAGGTTGTAAATAATGTGCAGTCCCAATCCTGTGCCGCCCTGACCTCTTTTTGTCGTAAAAAATGGTTCAAAAATTTTACTGAGATTTTCTGGGGTAATTCCTTTGCCGTTATCGGCATATTCAAATATTAGCCGATCGCCCTCTAGTTTCAAATCAAACGCCAGAATCCCCCCATTTTCTCCATCGTAAGCGTGAATTAGGGAATTCAACACCAGATTTGTCACAATTTGAGAGAACACACCGGGGTAACTGTCCAGTACAATATTTTCATCGCACTTAATCTCTACTTTGTGCTTAGTTCTTCTGAGTTTGGCGCTTAAGGATGTCAAAATCTCCTCTAGATAGTTTTTCACGTTAAACGTGCGTTTTAATTCGCTCGACTGATCTACAGCCACTTCTTTAAAACTGTGAATCAAGTCTGCCGCCCGCGTGAGGTTGGATAAGATCATATTACTGCTTTGCAGCGCCGTATCCAGGAATTTTTCTAGCTCCGATCGTTTAATTTGACCCTTGCTGTAAAGATCCAAAAATTTTGTGACTTTTTCAGCCAGTAGCGAGGCGGCAGTGATACCTACGCCGATGGGAGTATTTATTTCGTGGGCGACACCTGCAACCAACCCTCCGAGGGCAGCCATTTTTTCCGCTTCTACCAGTTTATTTTGAGCCGATTTTAAGTCTTCTAAAGTTTGGGACAATTCGCAGGTACGCTGCTGAACTAAGTTTTCAAGATTCTGATTGAATTGCTGCAAGTTCATGTAAAGTTGGGCGTTTTCAATCGAGATAGAAATTTGAGAAGACAGCAGTTTTAATAGTTCCAACCTGTCTGGCGTAAAAGCGCCTGTAGTCAGATTGTTTTCTAAATATAAAATGCCACTGAGTTTGCCTTGATGGATTAAGGGAGTGCAAAGAATTGATTTAGGTTGAACCGCAATTATATAAGGTGCGCGAGTAAATTGTCCTTCGCGGGTGGCATCATTTAAAACTATACTTTCCTGGGTACGGGCGACGTAGTTGACAACAGAAACTGCCAGCAAAGTTACTTCTCGATCTTCACCTACAAAATCTATCGGAATTGATTGCATTACATTAACCCGCTCGACATCTACAGAGCCTGATGCTTCAATCACCCATTGACCAGATTTTTCTAGTATTAAAAAGCCTTTTTGTCCCCCGGCATTTTCAATAACAATTTTCATCAGTTTTGCCAGCAGTTTGTCTAGAACTATTTCGCCCGCTAAGGTTTGCGATGCTTTTACTGCTGTTGTCAAGTCTAGTACGCCTGCACCGTCGCTCGTAGTGCAAGCGCTACTCGTAGATTTGTGAGTTTCGATATTAGTTGAAATTGAGGGTGAAGTCAGCAACTGCGAGTATTTTGATTCTAAATGCGCTACTTTCGCTTTAGCTCCCCAGCGCTGATAGCAATAACGCGCTTCTGTCAAGTAAGTTTTCGCAATTTTTTCTCGTCCAATCGATAAATAAAATGCTCCTGCCAATTCTGCTGCTAGTGCTTGTACCTGTATGTATCCGTTTGTTTGCGCTCCGGCAATGGCGGAGTCGTAATATTCCATTGCTCTCACAATATCTCCCAATATTCGAGCTTTTTCAGCGGCAATCAAGTCACATTTGTGCTGGAGGTTCATCGGCGCAGAAAGTGCTTTCTTTTGCATTTTCTTTAGGTTGGTGTTTGCGTAAAAAAGATGCTCTTCTTGTACCTCTTTTGTTGCCGAGGGATATGCTGCGAGTCGGGCGAGAGAATCGTAAAAATGGTATTCAGGAACATTAATAAACCCCACAACTCCGTCTAAATAAACTTCGGCTTGCGCTGCATTTTCTAGCGCCAGCTCGACATTGCCAAATAAATAGGCTAATATTAATTTTTGTAAGTAAAAAGTTTGAAGTCCCACTCGATCGTTAACTTTCAACAGCAGCGGCAATAATGTTTTTTCGCTGTAAGCTTCACGTAATAAAATGTCGGGGCTTTCCATTTTCCCCATCAATTGCAAAACTGTTTGCCAATATATTTGATTCCAAGTCAATACCGTTTCTTGCTTTAGTTGAAATAGCAAATGGTTGTAATTTACCATTTTTCGTTCCAGTTGCGGCAATTCTTGACCAATAAAATACAAGGACTGACAAATATTTACGGCAGAATATCCAACCGATTCTAAATCACCATTTTCGAGCGCGCTTTGATAGGCTTCTTCTAACAGAGGTAAAGTATCTTTAACGTGATGTTTGCCGTGCATCAAAATGAAGGCAACTAAATTAAGAGTCTTGCTTTTGAATTCTAAAGCATTTAGCCGAGCGATCAAATTTAACGCTAATTGACCAAATCGCTCGCCCGATTCAATGTCTCTAACTATTCCTTTTAAAATTGCTCCGTAATTAGCATAACCGAAGGCAGAAAAAGCAGAATTTCCGTAGTTGATAGATAAATTAACTTGCTCGCAGACAATCAACGGCAACAGTATGGGTTCAACAATCGAGGTAGCCGACAACATACTGGAAAGCACGCGCATAGTTGCTAATTTACGCGGCTCGGTCATCATAGGCAAGTCAATTAAATCTTCTATCTTTTTTCCTGTTAAATAAGCTGAGGTTTTGGTAAGTGCTTGCTGAATGTGGAGGGGAGTTGGCGATTTTGGAAAGTTTATTCCTAACATTGTGAGTGATTCCCGACCAATTGTTACCGCTTCTTGCAGTTTGGTTTGCATCGCACAAGCTGTGATTCGGATTTCAAAAACTTTGACTTTGTCTAGTTCATTTTGGGCGTATTGCAAGACAATTTTTGCCCATTTTTCCATTTGTTCAAAATCGGTATTGAGGTAAGCTGCTTCTGCTGCTGACTCGTAGAGTGCAAGAGTCAAGTCGTAGTCGGTTTGCCAACTTTGCATGGGAAGCAATGCAATACCTGCAGCCAAATATTTGACAGCGAGTTCGTAAGCTGCACTGGCTTTTGCTTTGCGGCCCGCCATTAAATTTAATTTACATAAATGAAGTTTTTCTAATTTACTGCTGATGATTGGTTGGGCTGCATTTAGTTGGTTGACTAAATCGAAAATATGGTTTTCTAATTGCTCTGGATGCGCGTTTTGCAGCAAGAATCTGCCGATTTTGAGATGAATTTCTTGTTTCTGAGATTCCGATATTAAAGCGTAAGCTGCTTGCTGAACTCGCTCGTGCAAAAATTTATAAGTTGCGCTACCAGCATCAGCAACTGGTAGGGACAATTCATCTGTAACGTCTCTAGATATTTGGTCTGTCAGCCCTGTGCTTGCTGCTAGTGCGATCGGAATTTTGTAAGCGTTATTCACGGGCAAAATGAGACCGGACTGAAGTGCCTCCCAGAGGTCTATTGCTGCGGAAGTGAGAGGTTGTTCGCTGATTTGGGAGAGAATTGCTAAATCAAATTTGTTACCTATACAAGCGGCTAATTTTAGCAGTTCCTGCGTATTGCCTGAAAGTTTCTGAATGTTGTCTATCATTAATTCCACAACATTGTCAGTTATTCCTATTTCTTGTATTTGCTCAATGTCCCACTGCCACTCGCCTGTGATTTTGCATTTTTTCACAGCTTGTTCTGGGATTTGTTCGCCAAAGTCAGACAAGTGAGGTTCGGCTCGATCGACGGAATTTTTAGAGGCTACAATTTTAAATTGTAGCATTTTTTGCGAGTAAAGAGACTTCAGCAACTGGATTATAAAAAATGGATTTCCTCCGGTTTTGTGAAACAGTAATTGTCCCAAAGGTAGCGATTTTTCTGGGGCGCAGATCAGAGTATCCGCGACGAGTTGATTGACGCTGTTAATATCTAAAGGCAAAAGGGCGATCGTACTTACATTCCCGCCTGCTTTCCTAATTGTTTCTGCGGCTAGCATTACGGGATGATTTGCATCTACTTCTGATTCTCTATAGGCTCCGATTATTAATAAGTATTGGCTGGCCATGTCAGTTGCTAGCAGTTGGATCAACTTGAGCGAGGCTGAATCAATCCACTGCAAGTCATCGAGAAAAATCACCAGCGGGTGTGCTTTTTGAGTAAAGATGCGGATGAATTTTTGAAATACTAAATTAAAGCGATTTTGAGATTCATTCGATCCTAAATCTGGCACAGAAGGCTGCGACCCGACAATCAGTTCTACTTCTGGAATAACTTCAATAATTACTTGGCAGTTGTTACCGAGAGCATTTAAAATTTCTTGTTTCCAAACTAGCACTTTGGCGGCTGTTTCTGTGAGAATTTGCTGCAACAAGTCTTGAAAAGCTTGGAGCAAAAAAGCGTAGGGAATATCGCGCTTGAATTCCTCAAATTTGCTGTCTATAAAATACCCATTCTCCCGGAGTATGGGTTGGTAAATTTCATAGACAAGCGACGATTTGCCAAGACCGGCACAACCGGAAATAAGTAGGATTTCTGCATAGCCTCGCTTCATGCGATCGAACGTATTGAGAAGTAGATTAACTTCCGCTTCTCGTCCGTAAAGTTTTTGGGAAATTTGTAGGTGAGTTGACCGATCTTGCTCGCCGAGGGTGATGTGAGAAATTGCGCCGCTTGTTTGCAGTTGAGCGAGACAATTTTCCAAGTCATACAAAAGTCCGAAAGCACTTTTATACCTGTCTTCGGCTGTTTTTGCTAATAGCTTCATTACGATATCGTCAATGGCTAGAGGAATCTCGTCGCTTTCTGTTTGATTGATGCTGCTTTTGACTTTCTGCTTTCTATTTTCGCGAGGATAAATGGGCGTTTTAGCAATATGGCAGTGCACTAATTCCATCGGATCGGTGGCACTAAAAGGCAATTCGCCGCAGAGCATTTCATAAAATGTGACGCCTAAAGAATAAAAATCGGTGCGGTAGTCGATCGCCCGATTCATGCGTCCCGTTTGTTCGGGAGAGATATAGGCGAGGGTTCCTTCGAGTAAATTGGGGTGGGCCAGGGCGGGGTTTTCGCCCGGTAGCAGGGAGGCGATCGCAAAATCAGTAATTTTGACATCCCCAGTCTGGATATTGACAATAATATTGCTGGGTTTAATATCTTTGTGAATGATGTGGTGTTCGTGAAGTTGCCCGAGAGTTTCTGCTAGTTTTATGCCAATTTGGAGAAATTGTTGTAAATCTAGCTGGTTGGTGCTGAGAAAATCTTTTAGGGAAATGCCACCAAAATCTTCTAAAATTAAAACAGGAAAGTGATTGTATTTTTCGAGCTTGTAAAGTTTGACTATTCCTGGCAAATTTAAATTTTTAAGGATTTCTGCTTCGTGCAGGAGTTGGGCTATTCGCCCTGGGGTAGGGTAGGTCGGCGTGAGAGTTTTCAGGATAACTGGTTTTTGATCTTCAAGCTGCATCCCTCGATAAATGGCTGTGTGGGGGTTTGTATAAAGTTCTCCGTCAATGCGGTATCCCGGAATGGTAATCATGCTGTTTGAGGGCTGGCTTGAAAAGTACGGTTAGAGGATTTTAGATTTTAAATTTTAGATTTGAGATGGAAGAAGTGGGAATGAATGATGACAGAATGGTTGACATATTGGCTGCTGTTGTTGTTTTTTACATGGTATTATTAAGTAAGTAAAAATACAGATCGCAGATCGAGGGCGGTTTTTACGGCAGTAAACTAGCTGCTATTATGTAGCTTAGTTAAACCAGGCCCTAAAGGCTCATCCTTGATACTTTTTTGGGGTTTACTCAATTATCTATATTCTAGTATTCAAAAAATCAGAAGTTGCATTTTGCTATCGGGCCAGTGCCAAAATAAACTGGTACGTGCAAATCAACAGGTAAAATCTAAAAACAATCATGCAGAATATAACTGCCTCAAATCCAGCTACTGCGACCGATCGCAATTTTGGCACCGCAGACATTAAACTACTGGTAGTGGATATCGACGGGACGATCGCAGGTTTGTCAAATCAGATCCGAGAACCGGTCAAGCAGGCCATTTTGGCAGCCCAGTCGCGGGGAGTGAAAGTAGCTGTCGCTACGGGCAGGATGTACCAGTCTGCTTTGCGTTTCCACTCGCATATCGGCTCAACTCTGCCGCTGATTTGCTACCAGGGCGCGTGGATTCAAGATGTCGCGAGTCAAAAGCGGCTGCGCCACTTACCGCTGTCGATACCAAGGGCTTTGCAATTGTTAGAGCATTTTGAAGTACCGGAATTGCGATCGCTCCTGTCGATCCATTTCTACATTGACGATAAACTGTATGTACCAGAAATTACCACAGCTACCCGACTTTATGCCGAACGATCGGGTATTCAACCAAATGTAATTAAAGATTTGCGGCGAGATATTCCGGGGGAACCGACGAAAGTCTTGGCTTTGTGCCAGAATCCGGAGGTACTCGACGGCTTGCTCATTAGTATGCGCGAGCGTTACACGCCTGCGGAGCTTTATTTAACTCGATCCGTTGCTACTTTTTTTGAAGCGACGCATCCTTCGGCGAATAAGGGAGATGCAGTGCAGTATTTGGCGGAGGAAATTTTGGGTTTGCAGGCGGCGAATGTGATGGCGATCGGCGACAATTTTAACGATCTAGAAATGATTTCCTACGCGGGTGTGGGCGTGGCGATGGGGAATGCTCCTGATGGGGTGAAGGCTGTTGCTAATTGGGTGGCGCCGGATGTGGAGGAAGATGGTGTGGCGGCTGCGATCGAACAATTTGTTTTGAGCGCGAGCTAATATTGTTAGTTGGTGGAACAGGCTGGAAAGCCTGTTATCTGTGGTTCGTAGTGAGGACTTCAGTCCTCATAAATTCAGAGGACTGAAGTCCTCACTACGAACCTAAAAGATTTGTTTAACGAACCGCGAAGACGCTAAGAACGCGAAGGAAGAATTGAAGGGATAATTGAAAACTTTGGTTCGTAGTGAGGACTTCAGTCCTCATAAATTCAGAGGACTGAAGTCCTCACTACGAACCTAAAAGATTTGTTTAACGAACCGCGAAGACGCTAAGAACGCGAAGGAAGAATTGAAGGGATAATT
>NZ_JAHREU010000003.1:0-33185 GCF_020883145.1 Microcoleus sp. CAWBG27 | reverse complement strand
GAAAACTTTAAAAAATGCTTTTCAACAGAAAGAGCACCGACGACTGGCCGTGTTTCGTCTCGGTGCTCTTACTGGTTCGCTCCTCACACGTCCATCAATATAACTGAGTCTGCCAAGGGTGTCAATACTTTTTACAAAAATTGTTTTTTTGAGTTGGCACCAGACCGGATTTGGGTGCTGTGGAGGGAGGCAGAACCTAGAAAATGCAAGGGTTTGGCGCGATCGCCCTTTCCTTGCATTTTGGAGAAAATTTTTATTTCACTTCCTGCATCCAGTCCAAAATCAGAGTATTCACCTCATTGGGTCGTTCGTCGTGGGGACAGTGGCCTGTGTTGGGAATTGAGACAAATTTGACGGGTTTACCGTTGGTGGCCAATTCTTGGTAAATCTGGCTACCGGCAATTGGCGTCCAGGGGTCGTCTGCGCCCCAAAGTACCAATAACGGACGATCGACCTTTGGCAGCAATTCTGACGGTTGAGGGCCTGCTGGGGCCGTGAGAATTGACGCAAATACTTGTTGAGCTCCGGGCTCGCAGGAGGGCGCGTGCAGGAGTTCTACGAGTTCGTCGGTAATGGCTTCCCGATTGCCGTAGACTTGGCGCAGGGTATTGCGGATCCGGTGTTTTTGGCGGATGTTGTTGAAGACAAAGGGGCCGATGATGGGCGATCGAACTAATTTAGCAAAAGTCCCCATGATTAATCCTAGGGGAAAACTCAGTTCTTCGGGTCGGTGGTTGAGTCCGCCGGCACAGTTGATTAAGACACCGCCGGCGGAGATTTCTGGATGGTTGGCGACTACCATCAAACTCAGCAAAGCGCCGATCGAATTTCCGACAAATACCGCCGGTTCCTGTACCAAATCTGCCCAGAAATCGGTGAGTAATTCTTCCCACAATTCCAGGGTGTAATCGAGGGCCGGTTTCCCGGAAGCCCCGAATCCCAGCAAGTCCAGGGCAAATACGCGGTAGCCGCCCGCAGCGAGTGCGGGGATATTTTGCCGCCAATGCCCGATCGAAGCTCCAAATCCATGAATCAAAATCAGAGGGCGGCCGGTGCCTTGGACGGTATATTGGATTTTGTGACCTTTCCAAGTCCAAATTAGCTTTTCTAAACTCGTTGCAGATACTAGCTCTTGTGCAGTCACGGATTTAAATGTAAATTTTCGTTAACTTCTTTAATCATAGCAGCACAATCCCGCTCCCGTGCGGGCTAGGAGCTGCAACTGTCATATAAATTAGGTACGTTGTTGGGCTTGAGCCTCCTTTAAGCATATATACAAAGAGGGCTAAAGCCCAACAACGTACCTAATTTATATGATGAGAATAAAACCAACCTGCTTGTTAAGGGGGATGCGAGGGGGATCTCGCAAGAGGATAAAAGCAAGATTTTTCAATGGTTTCAGGCTGAAGTTGACACCAATTACCAACTGTCAACTGTCAACTGTCAACTGTCAATTGACTAATTTTTTGCAACAACCAATAAGTCATCATCTCCCCCTTACCTTTTACCGGAATCATGCCTCGCCTCTCAAACAAATACTTATCTTTCAAAAGCTCATAAGTGACATCAGTAACTTGAATGTTTCCGGAAAATCCCGTAACTTCCATCCTCGCCGCCACATTCACCGTATCTCCCCACAAATCATAGGTAAACTTGCTCACACCAATCACTCCCGCTACCACCGGCCCGGAATTGATACCGATGCGAATTGCTAGTTTTTCTCCTGTCTCGGCCGACAACTTAGCTATTTTTTCCTGCATTCCCAAGGCCATTTGGGCGATCGCCTCAGCATGGTCATCTCTCGGCGTCGGCAATCCCCCAACTACCATGTAAGCATCACCAATCGTCTTAATTTTCTCCACACCGTACTTTTCAGCTAACTGGTCAAAGTGCGAAAAAATCACGTTCAATCGCTTTACCAACTCCGTCGGAGACATTCTCGCCGACAGTTCAGTAAATCCAACAATATCAGCAAATAAAACACTGACTTCTGCAAAACTATCAGCAATTGTAGTTTGCTCCGCTTTCAAACGTTCAGCTATTGGTTTCGGTAAAATATTTAACAGCAACTTCTCGCTTTGTTCCTGTTGAACTTTGAGCGCTTCTTGAGCTAATTTACGCTCTGTAATATCAGAGACAGTACCTTCATAATACATCAGCTCACCTTTTTCATCTCTAACAGCTCGGGCATTTTCTGATACCCAAATCCGGTGGCCGTCTTTGTGATAGACCATAGATTCAAAGCCCAACACAGCATTTTGTGCATCCATAGCCGCCTCGAATTGCTGGCGGCGTTCCGGCTCAATGTACACTTGAGAAGTATTTTTAATACATAACATCAGTTCTGCTGGCGAGTTATAACCATACAATTTTGCTAAAGCTGGATTAGCGCTAATAAACCCTCCTGAAGGCGTGCTTTGAAAAATGCCTTCCATCGCATTTTCGACAATGCTGTGATATCTTTCTTCAGCAATTCGCAGTAATTCTTCGGCTTTTTTGCGCTGAATCAAAGAACCTAATTGACTGCCTACAGCATCAAAAACATCTATAAATCGCGCGTCTTTCCTACCTGGCAAAATTTTAAAGAAAACCAGCACTGCCAAGAGTTCATCGCCTACCACAATCGGCACACCAAAAGCTGCTTTAAATCCGGTTGCTTGTGCTATTTGACTTCGAGTAAAAGGCGGGTAGCCCTGGGTAATATCTTCTACCCACTCCGGTTGCTTGGATACCCAAACTCGTCCCGGTAGCCCAATATTCCTGGCAAATGTCAGTTTTTTGCTTTCCCTGCGGAACCAGTCCATGCTGGCGTTGCCCGCATACCAACCCCTGGCAGATTCCAGGAAAGTTCTTTCTGCATTGGGAATCCAAGCTTCTCCTAAATCCCATCCGATTGTTTCGCCAACTTGGTGCAGAATTACTTCTAAAGCTGAGTCAAAGTTTACAGCTTCGCCGATCGCCCGCGTAATTTCCAGCAAAAACCGGATTGATTCTTGAGCCCGCTGCCGTTCCGCGATTTCTTCCTGCAATCTCGAATTGCGATCGTGCAATTCCCTGGCTTGCTGTTGCAGTTTCGATTGCAGCGATCGCAGGGAAAGTTGGTTTTCGACGCGGGCCAAAACTTCTTCTACTTGAAAAGGCTTAGTAATATAATCTACTCCTCCTACTTGAAAAGCTTTAACTTTTTCCAGCACGTCATCTAGCGCACTAATAAAAATCACCGGAATATCTTTAGTATTTTCAATTGTTTTTAACTGCTGACAAACTTCATAGCCGTTCATTTTCGGCATATTAATATCTAGTAAAATTAGATCCGGAGGAGACATTTGTGCCGCTTGCAGAGCCAGTTGTCCGTTAATCGCCTTCCTGACTTGATACCCGTGGGATGCGAGCATAGTGGATAAAAGTCGCAAATTGTCCGGCATATCGTCAACGATCAGAATGTCTCTAGGAGTCGCTGGTAGTGGCTGGTCGTTCATCATAATATAATTGAGTTAAATCAATAATGATATCTATCCGAAAATTCTCGACCAAATCTGTTAAAGCGTTAGCGAGATTTGCTTCATTTTCGGGAATTTGCTCGATCAGTTGGAGAATGCGATTGTCGTCAACGCAAAGTGCTGCTTGGTACAAATCGACTACCCAGTCTCTGGGCATTACACTCAAATCCTCCGCGGTCAAACTTTTCAGCAGTTGCGGTGCCGAACCAGAAGTAGATGAGTTTTCTTCCTCATAAATATACCGCAGGTTCAGGTGATGAGCTATCTTTTCAAATAGTACCTCTTCCCGAAACGGTTTACAAATAAAATCATCACAACCAGCAGACAAAATTATGTGTCGCTGTTCGTCAAAAGCACTAGCAGTCAGGGCAATAATTATGGTTTCTTTTCCTTCTGGAGTTTGTTTGATCAGTTTGGTTGCTGCGTACCCGTCCATCACTGGCATCAGCATATCCATTAAGATCAGGTGCGGCTTCCAAGTTGACTGTAAAGCAATTGCTTCTTGACCGTTAGTTGCTTCCTCGACTTCAAATCCCAGCGGTGCGAGCAGCTTAAGCAGCAGTTGGCGATTTTCGGCTACATCTTCAACTATTAATATCCGATAAATTGGCTGTCCGGCTTCTAAAGCAATAACTTGTTTTGCCGTCGTTTTTTCTTTTTCGTCGCTTTCTGTTACTAACTTAACCTGGATATTAAACGTGAAAGTTGTGCCTTGATCGAGTTGACTTTCTACCGAAATATCACCTCCCATAATCCTGACAAACTGTTGGCTGATCGGCAATCCTAGCCCGGTTCCCTGCATGGATTTTCGACCTGTTTCGGTTTGTACGAAGGGCTTGAATAATGTGGGAAGTTCCAAGGGGGAAATGCCGGGGCCGGTGTCGGAAATTTCAAACAGCAATTGAGATTGATTTCCTTCAGTCACGTTGGTTTCTGCTTGGCTGCTGACGCGCAGAGTAACAATTCCGTGTTGAGTAAATTTAATTGCATTGCCGAGCAGGTTAATTAAAACTTGCCGCAATTTAGATTCGTCTGTTTGAATGTACTGCGGCAAATCGCCGATATTTTCAAAGATTAGCTGCAAGCCTTTGGAGTTGGCTTTTAGTTGCAGCATTTCTCTGAGGCTGTCGAGAATGTTGTAGAGGTTGAAGCGGCTTTCATTAATGGTAATTTGACCTGCTTCTATTTTGGACATTGACAAAACATCATTGATGAGTTCTAGCAAATGTTCGCCGCTGCGGTTGATGATTTCTATGTATTCTTTTTGTTCTGGTGTGATAGAAATATTGCGAGCCATGACTTGGGAAAAACCGAGAATGGCATTGAGAGGCGTCCGCAATTCGTGACTCATGGAAGCGAGAAATTGGCTTTTGGCGCGGTTGGCAACTTCCGCGTTTTCTTTGGATTTAATCAGTTCCATTGACTGCCTTTGAGTGCGAGCGAGCAATTCGGCTTGCTGCAATGCTACTCCTAGCTGGGTGCCTACATGAACTGCAACGTTGATTTCAGCTTCGCTCCACTGACGGGGAGCTGAATTTTGATAGGATGCTAGCAATCCCCAGAGCTTGTCACCGCAGAAAATTCGGACGGTAATATAGGATTTGGCTTGAAATCTTTCTAGCAATTCGATGTAACAAGGGCTGAAGCCTTGCTTGTAAATATCTTGGACGCAAAGGTAAGTTTTACCTCTGCTGTAGGCTCCACCTGCGGTTTCTTGCAAATAAGTATCGCAGATTTCTTGTGAGGTGCTATCGAATTTTTGGACGAGGCAATTTTCGCTTTCTAAGGCGCCTTCTGTGAAGTTGGGGTCTATTTGCTGTGCTTGGATCAAAGAAATCCACTTGCTGTCAACGGATTCGGCTACAAATTCGCCGCTCCAGTCAGGATTGAAACGGTAAAGGCCGACTCGATCGCATTTCATGGTTTGGCGCAATTCTCGGGTTGTCGCGTGAAAAATTTCTCGGAGATCTAAAGTCTGCCGCATTCTTTCAATGATGCGGGCGATCGCTCTTTGGCGCAAAGCACTTTCTTGCAATTCGGTTTCTGCTTGCTTGCGTTCGGTAATATCTACAGCCATTGAAGCCGTACCGATTGCTTTGCCATTCTCGTCAATTAGCTCAGTATTGTACCACTCGCAGATGATAATTCTGCCGTCTTTGGTCAGATTTTCGGAAGTGGCGCTGGATTTGGCACTCAAGCCACGATCGAAAATCTCAGATGCTTGTTGGCGGTAGCTTTCAGGTACAATCAAATCGGTGGCGACTCTCCCTTTGGCTTCTTGCTCGCTGTAGCCAAAAATAGCTTCTGCTGCGGGATTCCAAGTGATAATTTCTAACCTCAGGTTTAACTCGATCACTGCGATCGGCGTTTGCTGCAATAAAAATGAGATTCTTTGCTGCGATGCTAGCAGTTTTTCTTCGGCTAATTTGCGATCCGTGATATCATTAGACGTGCCGAGAATTTGTTTCGGTTTACCATCAGCTTGTCTCAGAAATACTGTATCCCAACTGTGCATCCACCGCCATTCGCCGTTTTTGTGCCTCATCCGGTATTGAAATTCGATGATGTCACCACCTTGAGATCGATCGAACTTTTGAATATGTTGAAAAAAAGCCGATAAATCCTCGGGGTGCACCAGAGTTTGGAGCATGGCTTTACCCATATCTTGTATTTCTTCTGCCCCGTAGCCGAGGATCGTCGCAATTTGGCGGTTGGTGTAGACATTCCGCTGCTCAATTAAATCGTAAACGTACAATAGGTTGGGATTGGAATCGGCGATCGCCTGGATGAAGTGCTGGCTTTCTCGGAGTGCAGATTCTGCTTGTTTGCGATCGGTAATATCTCGCGCTACCATAATTACTGATTCTGCTGACAGCGGAGAAACTTTAGCATCTAGCCAAACTTCGCGATCTCCGACTGTATAGCTATATTCAACATTGATGCTTTGCTTCGTTTTGAGAACTTGTTGGATGGTATTTAATACCAAATCTGCTACAGATTGTGGCAAGACTTGATGGGCGGTTCTGTTAATCATTTCGCTGGCAGGTTTGGCAAAATTCGTCGCTGATGTCGGTGCGATTTTGATGCAGCGCCCTTCTGCATTTCTCACTAAAACTATGTCAGTCATGGCAGCAAAAATAGTCCGCAATTCTGCTTCTGACTCTTGCAGAGCTTGCTCGGCGAGGATGCGGGTGCGAATTTCTGCTTGCAACTGTTTATTTTGCCGATCGAGCTGCCCAAGTCGCTTTTTCTCTCGATCGATCAGTTGAACTTGAGCCAGCGCTATCCCTAGTTGAGCCGCCACCGCTTCTAACAAGTCGATTTCATCTTTCGTCCATTCCCGGTAGCGATCGCACTGGTGCAAGCAGATAGCGCCATTTGCCCTGCCTTGGTAGGAAGTGCGAATTGCCAGCATCGATTTTAACCCAATCTCGCGGCAAATCGGTCTAATAGCTTGCAAAAGATGGTCTGAGTAAACATTGTTGGAGGCGATCGGCCGATCTTGTATCATCATTTGTACGATGTGAGGATTTCCCCAAATAGGAATGGGTACGTTCCAAATAGATTCCCACTCGGGTTCGAGATACTCCGCCGCCAGAGGAATATCGACTTGGGGAGTAGTAATGTAAGTATGAATCAAGCAGCGATTGACGCAGAATGTCTGACCGATTTGAGTTGCGGCTGTTTGAAAAATTTGTTCTGGATGCAAGCTCGATCGAATTTCTTGAGTTATTTTGGCAATCAGCAACTCTCGCTGAACTTTCCGTTCTAAAGCAGATTTAGCTGCGGCAGTTTCTATTTCTGCTTGCTTGCGATCGCTGATATCAAAAAGCACGCCATACCAAACTATATCGCCATTGTCGCGCATTTCTGGTCGAGAATTAGATTGCAGCCATTTGAGTTTTCCCGACGGCGTAACAATCCGCCATTCTAAAGCAAAAGGTTCTAAGCTTCGAGCACTTTCACCAATCTTTTCTATCACATATTCTCGATCGTCTGGATGATTTTGACCGCATACCAAGGCAGCATTTTTTAATATTTCTTCGCTCTCTAATTCGTAAATATCTCGACAAGCATAACTAATATATTCAAATTTAGAAATTCCATCTATTTTTTTGACTAATTGGTAAATAACACCCGGTATATTAACCGCCAACTTCTGCAACCGCGCTTTGCTTTCGCGGAGTGCTTGTTCTGTCTGCTTCCGAAATTCTACCTCTCGTTGCAGTTGGATATTCTGCTGCTTTAATTGTTTCGATAGCTGTTGGATAGTCAATTGACTTTCGATCCGCGCTAAAACTTCTTCCACTTGAAAAGGCTTAGAAATGTAGTCAACACCGCCAATTTCAAAAGCTTTTACCTTATGAAAAGTTTCATTAAAAACGCTCAGAAAAATTACCGGAATTTCCCGAGTCTTTTCGTTGGCTTTCAGTTTTTCGCATACTTCGTAGCCGTTCATTCGGGGCATAGCAATATCTAGCAAAATCAGGTCTGGTAGAACGGTAAATTTAGCATTTACAACCATTCCTCCAGAAATAGCCCGCTGAACTTTATACCCTTCTTTCGTTAAGATATTTGATATAAACCGAAGGTTGTTAGGCTGGTCATCAATAACTAAAATGTGAATGCTTTCTTTGTCAATTACCATTTTTTCTAGAGCCATTTTTCCTGTCTATTGTTAGCAGGTCAATTATTTAATGAGGCGAAAAATTAATTTCCTGAAAATCAAATGATTCATCAAGCCTTTTCAAACTAAGCATACAGAGATTTTTTTAGATAAGTCCATTGACTGACGTGCCTTTTCCTGGTTTTTTTTTGATCTCGATATTAGATTGCCAACTCCTATTAACCGGATTTTTGCCATATTTTATCGTAAAAACAAATCCAATTATTCCCTGAAAATATTAAGTTTTGCCAAAGAAAATCATTGATTAGGCACTCCAGATTTTTAAACCTGAGTTTTTTAACTCTGTTCTAGGGCTGCGACGCGTCTTTTCGTACATCTAAGCCGGTTGATGCGCCCGGGATTTTTTTCGGTGGACTTTAGGCTTAACACTCCCAGGAGGATGACGCAAGCTTCTTGACATTTTAATGCCACCTTAAAAAGGTTTTAGCAGAGATACAGGCGCGATCGCAACCTGACGCGAAGAAACCTGGTTTTTTAATCTTGTCCGGGCTACAACGAAGCAAACGCTTGAAAAAACCAGTTTAGACGCACCCGCACTTCAACAGTTGACAGTTGACAGTTGACAGTTGACCCCCAGAGAGCGACCTCTACCTATAGGTCAGAGGATTGGAGTAATGAATAGTCTGATTTTAATTTCTCCCTCAAAGACTTCGGGCTTTCAACCAATTCTTTCTTTCTGGTAAGTTTTCAGATATTCACAGGCAACTAAGAGTATAGATTGACTGGCCCGCACCCACTGCCCGCCGTATCAACTCTTTTCTCCGTCTTTCCTAAGCCAGCAATTCCTTAAGTTTAGCAATATTTTCAGGGCTGAGGGAGATTTTAATTTCAAGTTCTTGGTCAGCCGCCCACAGCAACAGAGTATTATCTTCCCCCAAGGCGATTTCTGGATTGTTCAATTCAAGTGTTTGATATTTAACTTCGGGAATCCCTATGCGAATTACCAGTTCGGACTCCAACTGAGGATAGAGGTACAATTGTTGTTGCAGGTTGTCGAGTTCTAGTTTGTCAACTTTGTTATTGCGTTCGACAGGAGAATCGGGTTTGTACCAATAGAGAGTATCCTCGCGAATTTCGGGATTGACTATCACAAATGTTTCGTCAAAACGCTGGGGCTGCCAGTGAATTTCGCTCAACCCGCCGATTTGCGGAATCAGTCGCTCTACCCAGCTAATTTGTTTACCGTTGAGGTTTCGCCACCACTGACTGATATTATCGAGGTTGTTAGCATTTTCGGGGTCGTTGCTGCCGGAATGCCAGACTGTTTTTAGTTGCATATACAGGTTCTCCAGCGAATTTAAATTTGAGATTGCAGGCTTTCAATGGGAGATTGACTCGTTCTACAATAATCGGCATGGACTTACCAATTATCTACCACGAAGATTACGTTGCACCCCTGCCGCCGGATCACCGCTTCCCGATGGCAAAGTTCCGGATGCTTTACCAGATGCTGCTCGCGGAGGGGGTAGCAGATAAATCGCAATTTCACGCTCCCGAACTTCCCCCTCAAGAATGGATTGAATTAGTCCACGACCACCGCTACGTTCAAGCTTACTGCAACGGGACGCTGGATGCCAAAGCGACTCGGCGAATTGGTCTGCCTTGGAGTCGGGCCCTTGCTAACCGCACTTGCACTGCGGTTGCAGGGACGGTACTAACTGCAAAGCTCGCTTTAGACTGCGGTTTGGCTTGCAATACTGCGGGCGGAACTCATCATGCTTTCCCCAATTATGGGTCTGGTTTTTGTATTTTCAACGATTTGGCGATCGCCTGTCGCGTATTGCAAAAAATTGGTTTAGTTCGCAAAGTTTTAATTGTCGATTTAGACGTGCATCAAGGAGACGGAACTGCGGTAATTTTCCAAGATGACAGCAGTGTTTTTACTTTTTCGATGCACTGCGAGGTAAATTTTCCCGGCACTAAACAAAAGAGCGATTTAGATGTACCTTTGCCTGTCGGTATGGAGGACGACGAATATTTACAAACGTTAGATCGATTTTTACCTGAGTTGCTGTCAACTGTCAAGCCAGATTTAGTTTTATACGATGCCGGAGTAGACCCCCATCAGGGGGACAAACTGGGAAAATTAGCTTTGACTGATACGGGCTTATTTCGCCGGGAAATGCAAGTTTTGATGGCCTGTTTGGCTGGTGGTTATCCCGTTGCCTGCGTGATAGGGGGCGGCTATGCCGATGACATCAAGGGATTAGTTTACCGGCATTCGTTGCTACACCGAGCCGCAAGTCAAGCCTACAGGCAATATCGACTTTAAGCACGAACACTAAATAAGTAAAGGCGGCTATCAAATTATCAAATAATTGTGTTTGTTTCACTCACAAACTGGTCGATGGAATAGAAAAAAATAAACACTATTAGACGGCGAACTACCAGATGTCAGTACAAATTTAATTAGAGTTGTATTTATAAAAAAAACGCTCAGTTTAACAATAGACATTTGGCGAAAAATATGAAACCAGTGTCCTGCTCGATCAAAAACCTAGTTTCGCTCGATTTCTAATAGAATGCTGGCGATCGCCAGCAACAGAAGTTAGAGAGTCGCAACAGCTACGCCATAGACTTGCCCAACACTGTTAAACTCGGCCGCTACCTAGTTGCGGAACCTCAAAGCGCAAGCATCGTTCACTGTTATTAGTGGGCGGCCACTGCACGATCGGCCAATACGTATGCTTGGACAATTGCACTCTCGATCGCGGCCCAGAAGGGTCTCAATTGGGCCATCGAATCAACGCCTGAGCAATGGTGGTAAAATTATTCGGCGGCATCACTTTCGGAGAGGACACGAACATTGGTGCCAACGTTGTCATCTTGTCAGATCTACCTCCTGGCACAACAGCGGTTGATATGTCTGCCAATATTCTTAAATTTACCAAGGCTCAGGAAAATGATTAAATCAACCTTTCAGAAAATCCTTCGCCACTTTGCCATGCGTTACGGCAAGTTCCCAGGTCTCTACGTCAAATTCTGCAATCCGAGTTCCGAGGAATACACCCAATTTCTCCGCCTTCACGGCAACCTGTACTCGATCGGCGAAAATTGCACGATCCTGCCAAGCACGGTGTTTACAGACCCCTCCTACGTCCGCATCGGCAACAACGTCCACTTTTCCAGCTCTATCCTGATCGGCCACGACGGATCGATCGCCATGCTCAATCAAGCCTACAACGTCAAACTAGATGCTGTGGGCAAAATAGACATCCGTGACAACGTATTTATCGGCTATAACTCGATCGTCCTCCGCAACGTCACCATCGGCCCAAATGCGATCGTCGCCGCCGGTGCGGTCGTCACCAAAGATGTCGCAGAAGGCGATATAGTTGCCGGCGTTCCCGCTAAACCCATCGGACGCGTCGCAGACTTGGTGGAAAAATTGCAGGCTGAAACTCAAAGCCTACCGTGGGCCAATTTAATTAACAGTCGTGAAGGTGCCTATGACCCCGAAATGGAACCCCAGCTTACACAATTGCGATTGTCACACTTCTATAGAAATAAATAGACATATCCAATAATACTCAAACCATTATTTGACAATCTTGTTTTGAATGTTTTTTGGGCATTTTTGTGGTTTTTATTGGCAGTAAAGCAGGCTTTTCAAGAGTAGAGATTAAATAGAGTGACCGCTTTTGTAAAATATGCCCGAACTATCAAAAAACTAGGCGATGCCTCAAATGGCGATCGCGCCAGCTTGCCATAGGGGTACAACTTGAGCTAAAAAGTTGTTAAACCAACAACTGCACTTATGTCCAAAGCCAGCGAGCCCAATCACCCGTATCCACTGCTGGTTGTCATTGTTAACTACCGAACCCCTGGTTTAACCATTGACTGCTTGCGCTCTCTAGTTACCGAAGTGCGATCGCTCCCCGGTATGCGAGTTGCAGTTGCCGACAACGCATCAGGCGACAATTCTAGCGAACAAATAGCAGCCGCGATCGCAGCAGAAGGCTGGAGCGAATGGGCATCCTTCGTTCCCCTAGACCGCAACGGCGGATTTGCCTTCGGCAACAACGCCCTCATCCGTCCTGTCCTGCAATCCACCAATCCCCCCCCTTACTTCCTGCTGCTCAACCCAGACACCGTAGTTCGCCCGGGCGCCTTAAAAGCCCTCGTCGATTTCATGGACTCCCACCCCGACGCAGGCATCGCCGGCAGCCGCTTGGAAGACCCCGACGGAACGCCCCAGCATTCAGCTTTTCGGTTTCACGATTTCTTAACCGAACTCGATTTTGGTTGGCGGACGCGCTTTTTATCCAAATTATTGGCAAAGTGGAATGTAGCGCCTCCTATTTCCCAAGAAATCTGTCAAACTGATTGGGTAGCTGGAGCCAGCATGATCGTCCGTCGCGAAGTATTTGAAAAGATTGGCTTAATGGATGAAGCTTATTTCATGTATTGCGAAGAAATGGACTTTTGCCTGCAAGCGAACAAAGCTGGCTGGAGTTGCTGGTATGTACCTGAAAGTCGCGTGGTACACCTAGTAGGTCAAAGCTCAGGTGTGACTGACACCAAAAAACCCCCTAAGCGACTGCCACAGTATTGGTTTGATTCCCGGCGCAGGTACTTTCTCAAAAACTACGGCTTGGTTTACACAGCATTAACTGATGTCACCTGGGCTTCGGGCTTTGGAGCCTGGAGGGTGCGCCGCGTACTTCAAGGTAAGCCGGACGGCGATCCGCCAAAAATGCTCACCGATTTTATCATGAATAGTGTATTTTTTAAGGGAGGTAAGATTGAAGATTCAAAAAATTTTTAAAAGGTGTTTTTAAACAGTGGACAGTTGACAGTTGACAGTGGACAGTTGACAATTGACAGTTTGAGACCTATCTCTACCCTTAAGTCTGAGGATAGGATCAATCAATAGTCTGATTTTAACTTCTCCCTCAAAGGCTTTCGACTTTCAACCAATTCTTTCTGGTAAAGAAATCAAAACCCGATCGACTAGGTTAATCCTGGTAAACCAAATATTACTTCAGTTGACAGTTGACAGTTGACAGAACTTGAGAAAAGAAGGAAGAGGATTGGAGTAATGAATCGTCTTTTTTTGATTTCTCCCTACAAGGGTTTCGGCTTTCAACCAATTCTTTCAGATAATTCACCGCAGCACTTGGTGTTTGTGATTGAATAAACCGGGTGCATTCTCCCTAAAAAAAAACCAGAGAAATACTTTAATATCTGGGGCATCTAATAACAACTTAAACAAGACAGAGTGTTGAGTACAGCTTATGGTAACGGAGTCAAATTTAATAGCAACTGAAAATCAAGTAGACACCCCTCCACTCGGATTGTGGGAGCAGATTAAAGAAGACTGGATTGCTCACGGTCGCGATTGGACAAAACCGGGATTTCGCGCCGTAGCAGTTCAAAGATTCGGTGTCTGGAGAATGCAGGTAGAACCAAAACTGCTGCGGGCTCCCTTGAGCATTCTATATCGATCGCTCTACCGAAAAGTCCGCAACACCTACGGCATAGATTTGCCGTACACAGTCAAGCTCGGCCGCCGAGTCGTCATTGAACACGAAGGCTCTATCATCGTTCACGGATACTGCACTCTTGGTGACGACTGCATTATCCGCCAAGGCGTTACCCTGGGGAACCGCTACTTGGAAAAACCCCTAGAATCGCCTCAATTGGGCGATCGGGTGAACGTCGGCGCCGGAGCAAAAATTCTTGGCAAGGTCTACCTGGGAGACGACGTAAATATCGGTGCAAATGCTGTCGTTTTATCAGACGTTCCTGCTGGTCAAACTGCCGTTGGCATCCCTGCCAAAATCCTCAAATCCCGCCCAGTCGAAAACAATCCTTAAATTAGTACAAAAAAATGACCTGTCTCTTCTGTTACTTAAATAAACTAGACCTCTTGCAAAAATAATTAGGACGGGCTTTCTTGTTCATCCCACAAAAAAATAAATGTTGTGGGATGAACAGGAGAACTCGTCCCATAAATTGATAAAAAAGATTTTTGCAAGAGATTTAATAGAGATCTACCGCCTCTATAATCATAGACGTTTCTACGAAATCGTGGAGTTCTCTGGCAATTGTGATTGTTGCACGCAGGGTGCGATGGCTACTGCTTGTTCGTAGACATCAACCCGGTTAACTAAATAACTATAAGTTGACAATATAGTAATTCTGTATGAATTGTAACATTTTGTAGGTTAGTACCTCGCCGTGCCTACCAGGAAAACCTGGCAACAGACAAAAACCTTACAACTCAAATAGGATTGTCAGAGAATTTCAAAAAATATTGTCAATCACCAACCATCGATAGTATACTGATAACTGAAAATCACAGATTTATCAGTATACCTTATCTGTTGTATTGTACAAATAATGGTTCAATCAATAACTACATCTGTCGTTTCTGCCACAGAGCCAGATTGGAGCCGAGAAAAACTTTGGCAGTGGTGGGATCCCAGTCGCCAAGTTCTAAAATCTATCCGCGACTATCAAAAATGGCAGCAGCAAGGTGGAAAATTAGGCTATTTTTTATCTCGGTTCAATATAATCCAGCATAGATTCTGGAGCATTGTAGCTGGAACCGACATCCCTTTGAACTGCCAGATAGGAGGTGGACTCGTTATGCTTCATTCTAATGGCATAGTCATTCACCCAGAAGCATCTATTGGCCCGAACTGTATGATTTTTCAACAGGTTACAATTGTTGCTGATGTCCAAATTGGCGGTCACGTCGATATCGGTGCAGGAGCAAAAATTATTCGCTCCGTAACGATCGGCGATCATGCTTTGATAGGCGCCAATGCAGTGGTGATTTGCGACGTACCACCGGGCGCAACCGCAGTCGGAATACCAGCAAAAATTATCCCCAAAAAAGCCTAAGCCTGAAAATGCACTCCTAGAAATATTCGCAGGAAAAAGGAAGTTGTAGAGCAAGGATTCTTTCAGATAATTTTCTTATTTCCTTCCTAAACTTTTAATTTTTCCTTCATCAAATCTTTCCGGCGGCGTGCTACTTTTTCCCAGGTAAATTCCTCGGCTTGCTGGCGAGCATTATAACCCATCTGCGATCTCAACTCCGGGGACAAAGCAAGCTTTCGCAAACCTTCAACAAAAGCTTCAGAGTCGTAAGGGTCTATGACTATCCCATCTTTGCCGTCCCGCGCAATGGCCCCCGCTCCCATAGGTGAGGTGAGAACTGGCAACCCGTAAGCCATAGCTTCATAAGTAACCATCGGGCCACCATCTTCCAGACTCGGAAAGGCAAAAATGTCAGCTTCGCCATATACCCCCTCAATATTGACCGTGTAATTTATATGAGTTACATCCGATCGTCCTAAAATATCGCTGCAACTTTCGGCAATTGCAGGCTCCATGTCTCCGCAAAGCACCAGTCTGCCTTTAATGCCGGCTTTTTCCCAGGCCCTCAAGAGCAAGTGAGCTCCTTTTCTGACGCAGATGGTGCCCACAAATAGCACAGTAACGTTGTCTGATGGCTGTTTTTCGGACGAAATATTTGGGAAACGCTTGGGACACCACCCGTAACTGCTTGACATCAGTTTGTATTCGGGAACTCCTATTTCGAGAAAAGATTTTTTTACCTCTGGACTAGGAGAAAAAATGAAATCAGCCAAGCTCATTTCTTCATCTTCTTGCTGAATCATCGCATCTGTAATTCCATGTTGGGGAGCAATGCCCAAGCGACCGTAAGCATCGTCAAGAATATATTTTGCCTTCTTAGTAGAGCAGTTAATACGCTCAAAAAAAAGTGTTTTTCCCTGCTGCTTTACCTTTCTAACAGTTTCGATTGAAGTGCGAGGCCACAAGTAAACTGCATCAAAATCATTGATATCTCTCAGAAAACGCTTTTCAGCAGAAGATTGCGCAAAATTTCCGAGCCTGTAGTACACCCTTCTGAAATATGGGGGTACGCTTTCGACCATATTATACCCGCGATATGGCGGTGCACAACTGGGAACAACCATGCGGGTTTTAAAGTCTGGGTAATCCCACTGGCAAAGTGACAAAAATGTATGGCTAATTCCTTGACCGCTACAGTAAAAAGTGAACAAAGAACTGATATTTACCATGGTTGACTCTTTTAAATTCAAAAGGCTGGATCGGATATGACTTAATATATAATAAGCTAAACACGCTGTGACGGCCACTATAGCCACTCGCTCAAAGTTTGGGAATCAAGATATTGTGAAATTAGCTTGACATTTACTAAAATATTAAAATAACAGATCGCAAGTGGAATTCCAGAGGTAAGCTTTGAAACAAGTTGGATTGGTTGCTATCGGGCGGAATGAAGGATCTCGCCTCGGAGCGTGCTTGCTGTCAGCGATCGGCAAAGTAGCTTGCGTAGTTTATGTCGATTCCGGCTCAACAGACGGCAGCTTGGAATTAGCCCGATCGCTCGGAGCTGAGACAGTAGAACTCGACTTATCTACACCCTTTACAGCAGCACGCGCCAGAAATGCAGGATTTGCCAGCCTGCGACAAGCAGTTCCAGAAATCGAATTTGTCCAATTCGTAGACGGCGACTGCGAAATAGTTGATGGGTGGCTCGAATTTGCCCAGCAAAAACTCGCAGCACAACCTGAATTAGCTGTAGTGTGCGGGCGCCGCCGCGAGCGGTATCCCGATGCCACACCATACAATCGACTCTGCGACATTGAGTGGGACAGCCCGATCGGGGAAGCCAAAGCCTGTGGGGGCGACTCCATGATGCGGGCATCAGCCTTCGAGCAAGTCAGCGGTTTCAACCCCACACTGATCGCCGGCGAAGAACCGGAACTCTGCGTGCGGCTGCGCCAAAATGGTTGGAAAATCCAGCGATTAGATGCAGAAATGACCTTGCACGACGCCCAAATGACTCGTTTTGACCAGTGGTGGAAGCGCTGTCAAAGAGCAGGTCATGCCTACGCCGAAGGTTCCTGGTTGCACGGAAACACCCCCGAACGCCACTGGGTCAAAGACACCACCAGCATCTGGTTCTGGGGATTCGTTGTACCCGTGCTGGCAATCGGGACAGCGTGGGTTACGCACGGCTGGAGCCTGTTGTTGCTTTGGGGCTACCCAATACTTGGCTACCGCATCTATCGCCGGATGCAGCAAAACTTAAAATCAAAGGATGCTGCTCTCTACGCATTATCTTGCGTGTTGGGGAGATTTCCTCAATTGCAGGGTCAGATGCTGTTTCACAAACGCCGCTTGCTGGGACAGCGCAGCAACTTGATCGAATACAAGACATCAAGCCCATCAATTGAGCAAGTTACAATGAGTGCTAAGTCTACTAAGTAGGTCACTTACCATCAACTTAACTTGTTTTTTTGTAACTTCTTCCCTGTAATTGCAAGTCGGTTGTTGATGTAGGGGCGGATTTTTCATCAACCTCTACAGCCGACTCTCGCCTCGCAAAAAAATGCTTAATATCGATTAATCTCTTCAAAACTCAACTTCCAAATATCCATCGATCGTCAACAAAGGAATCTAACCAATGAACGCCCAAAAATTAAAAGTTTTACTAATTGTAGAGCAGTGCAATCCTGAATGGGCCTCCGTACCTTTGGTGGGGTACAATTTTGTCGAACAAATTAGCAAGCTAGTTGATGCAACACTTGTCACCCATGCTAGAAATAAATCCGCTATTCAAAAACACCCTGAATACGAAAAAGTCTTTTATCTTGAAGAAGGAAAGATTGCTACGCAGTATTACAAAGTAGTAGAAAAAATTACTGCGAATGGTAAAATAAATTGGCCGCTGTATAATGCTTTGAGCTACCCAATTTATGAAGAATTTAATCAGCAAGTATATCAAAAATTTCACTCCAAAATTCTCAAGGGAGATTATGACATAGTTCATGCAATTACCCCGATGATGCCGCGGTATCCGTTTAAGGTAGTCAGCGCCTGCAAAAACACTCCTTTTCTGCTAGGCCCAGTCAATGGAGGCATTCCTTTTCCACCAGGCTTTCAAGAAACTGCCAAACAAGAATTTGCTCAGTTCAACTTTTTGAGGGCAGTTGGTCGAGCCTTAATTCCAGGTTATGTAGAAACTTACAAAAAAGCCGACCAAATTTTGGCAGGTTCAACATATACCTTAAATATGCTCAAAGATTTGTTTGCGATCCCAGACCAGAGAATTCAACTATTTTACGAAAATGGTATTGCCAGTAGTTTCTTAAAACAAGAACCCAAAACAAAAAAGGGCGATCAGATAAATTTACTTTTTGTAGGTAGATTAGTTCCTTACAAATGTGCTGACATTCTCATCGAATCTGTGAATAGACTAGAACCAAAAATCAAAGAAAAAGTTCAATTAACAATAGTAGGTGACGGGCAAGAAAGAAAAGCATTAGAATCTCAAGTAGAGAAGCTTAACTTAGGAGAAAAAGTTAAGTTTGCTGGTTGGGTAGGTCAAGCAGAAACACTTGACTATTACAAGCAAGCGGATATTTTTTGCTTCCCTTCGATTAGGGAATTTGGTGGCGCAGTGGTAATGGAAGCTATGGCTTGCGGGTTGCCTTGTATTGTGCCAAACAATGGCGGTATAGCCGAATACGTGACTGAAGAAACTGGTTTTAAAATTGAGCCAACTTCTAGAGAGTATCTTACTCAGGAGTTAACAAATAAAATTCAGATTTTGGTCGAAGACGATCGTTTGCGAGAAGTTATGTCAGCTAAGTGTATCGCAAAAGCCAAAGAATTTACATGGGAGCCAAAGGCAGAAAAAATTGTTGAAATTTATCATAAAATGATTGACGCTAAAAATGTCGCTCGCTCTAAATAAGCTGTTGTAAATCTAGATTGTCTGTGGTAATTGAGGAGGAGAGGGGCAGCGGACTTGAAGATTTGTGTTCGGTTCCCCAAATATACAATTTAAAGGGGCAACAGCTTAGGGACTTGCAGCTTATACTATACCAATCCTGTAGTTGCTCCTTCGACCAGACAATTGCATGGCTGGGATTTTATTTATACGCAAGTCCCTTAGTACATCAATCAATTTTTTGGGTGGAAAACAATTTATGCGGATTGCAATTGTTGCTCAAAATGCTTCAACTAAGTTCGGGGGTGAGTCATTGCTGCCAGTGAACTACTTCCGAATACTTCGATCGCGTAACATAGAGACTTGGTTAATAGTCCACTCACGCACCCAGGCAGAACTAGAAGAGCTGTTTCCAGAAGATCGGGATCGAATGCACTTTGTACCCGACACTTGGGTACACAAGCTGTTCAACTTTTGCGGGCGATTCTTGTCTCCAAGGTTAAGTGCAGCTTCTTTAGGTGTGCTCAACCACCTGTACACCCAAGTGCTACAGCGCCGCATTGTCCGGCGGGTAGTGAGCGAATACCAGATTGATATTGTGCACGAGGTCACACCAGTCTCGGCAAAATTTCCTTCCCTGATGTTCGGATTGGGGGCGCCAACAGTCATGGGGCCGCTGAACACGTCGGTTAAATTTCCTCTAGCATTTCGTCGATCGCGCCAAAATCCGACCATCGATATTTTAATCGCGATCGGTTACCAGTGCGTCGATTTCTTCAATCGTCTTTTTCCCGGTAAAATCAAAGCGGAGACGGTTTTAGTTGCAAACGATCGCACGAAGCAAGCACTTCCGGCTGGGATGCAGGGTAAAATCATTGAACTTGTGGAAAACGGCGTGGATTTATCGGTGTGGCGATCGGAATCTAGGGCATCAAAGGAGCCTAATCAACAAATCCATTTTGTTTTCTTGGGGCGACTGGCAGACTGGAAGGGGGTAGACTTGCTACTGGAAGCCTTCGCCACTGTCGCCGCTCAAATGGATGCAGCTTGGGAAATCATCGGCGATGGGGAGATGCGAGGGGAACTCGAAGCTCAAACGGCTCGTTTGGGACTCGACAGCAGAGTTGTATTTAGCGGCTGGCTCTCTCACGAGCAGTGCGCTCTCAAAATGCAACAAGCTGATATAATGGTATGCCCCAGTTTGCGGGAGCCTGGGGGGGCGGTGGTGATGGAGGCAATGGCAGTAGGCTTGCCGGTCATTGCGACGAATTGGGGCGGCCCAGTGGATTATCTGGATTCGACTTGCGGTATTTTAGTAGAACCAGATTCCAGAGAAAGCTTTGTCAAAGGACTAACTGAAGCTATGCTAAAGCTCGCTCATTCACCTGAATTGCGACAGAGTATGGGTCAGGCTGGATGGGAGCGAGTGCGGGAGCATTTCGACTGGGAGCGCAAAGTCGATCGCATGATTGAAATTTATGAACAAACCATCGACACTTGCCAAAAGCATTAGCTAGTCAATCTAAAGCAGCAGCCTTCAGATTGAAAGCTGCTGCTTGGGCTTGCAAAAAAGTGCGTAATGGCTAAAAAAACCACTCTACATCCTCGCTAAAAACGGGTTAACCAGTATTTGGTTAACCCGCAAGCTTAGAAACACGCAGAGTTATTAATTTTGCACTACCAACTTGACGTTGGCGTTTTGCAAACCACGCTGCTTGACTGCTGCCAAGGTCTTGTTAACTGCGTACTTCTGGTTGATGGAGTTAATTAACTCAGTTTGATTGTGCTTTTTGGCAACGCCCCAGAGGTCTGCAATCAGATCAAAGGAACCGTCGCTATTGCGAGACCAACCCAGGTCATATTCGCCTTCCAGAGTCGCCACGATGTCGGAGCGAACGCGCTGACCATTATAGCCACGAACATCAGCTTCTGACTTGACTGAAATGCCCAAGTCACGTAGGGAAGCTTTCAGGATTTCGGCATCAGTGATTTTGGTACGCAGAGTGCTAAAGTGAGACATTGGATTTCCTCCTAATAAAACTGAGAGAGAAACAACAACGGTCTGGATTTAACGGTGCCGCTGGGCGGCTCTTCAATCGAACTGCTAGCTGTTGCTAGCCTTTGCTCCTGTTTGGACCAGGAGAAAGCTTTTAGAATTCCATTCGCTGGTATTCAGCGACGGAAGACGCAGCGGGCCGTGCGCGCTGTCTCGCCCAATCTCGGAGGGCGCTGACCTGTTCGGTCATGGTTTTAGACAGTGGCAATGTAGATTTAATGGCCGCGATGATATCTAACTGCGTAAACTCTCTATCTTGAGCGAAGGCCTCGTACATGGCTGCTACTAGCCCTTGCTCAATTTCTGCTCCTGAAAAGCCGTCGGAAACATTGGAAAGTTGCTCTAAATCGAAGCGAGAAATTTCCCGACGCCGTTTTGACAGGTGAATTTTGAATATATCTTGGCGTTCTTCTTTCGTTGGCAGGTCAACAAAGAAGAGCTCGTCGAATCGACCTTTCCTCAAGAATTCCCCCGGCAACCGCTCGATTCGGTTTGCTGTTGCCATTACGAAGACTGGGGAAGTTTTTTCTTGCATCCAAGTGAGGAATGAACCGAAAATTCGGCTGGAGGTTCCTCCGTCTGAGTCGGCCGAACCAGTGCCTCCTGCAAAGGCTTTGTCTAGTTCGTCGATGAAGAGGATGGCTGGGGAGATGGATTCTGCGGTTTTGAGGGCGTTGCGGAGGTTGGCTTCGCTGCGACCTACCATTGAGCCGTCGTAGACTCTACCCATATCTAGCCTTAGCAGGGGCAGTCCCCACAGGCGCGAGGTAGTCTTGGCAATCAGCGATTTTCCGCATCCGGGTACGCCGAGAATTAACATCCCTTTTGGTTGGGGCAAGCCGTATTCTCTCGCCCTTTCTGTAAAGGCGTTGGAACGCTGCTTGAGCCACCGTTTTAGTTCTTCTAAACCCCCGACTGCATCCAGGGTTTCGTCTTCTTCTACAAACTCTAGAATGCCGTTGCGCCGAATTAATTGCTTTTTCTCCGACAGAACTATGTCTACTTCTTCTTCGGTTAAGCGCCCCGTGGAAACTTGGGCTTTGCGATAAACTTTTTCAGCTTCATCCTTAGTCAATCCCAAGGCTGCTTTTAAAAGTTTTTCTCGCGCTTCTGTGGTAATGCGTCGCGATTTCGTTTGCTCCAACTGGCTAGACAATACTTGGTTTAGTTCCTTCATGTCTGGGAGCGCGAAGTCTAATACCACGACTTCCTTTTCTAGCTCGATCGGGATTTGCTGCAAAGGAGACATCAGGATAATTGTCTTTTGTGTTCCTTTGAAGTTGGCGATCGCATCACGCAACAACCTTGTTACGGTTGCATCATCTTTAAAAGGATGCAGGTCTTTGAATACATAGATAGTAGCGTTGTTGTTCGGTTCGCGCTGCCTAATCGCCCATTCAATAGCTGCCTGCGGCGAGAGGGTGCTTTGCTGAGTGTTTGCACGAGGTTGACCGTACTCTATCATGCCCTGGGTTACAGTCCAGACAAAGACTCGGCGCTGCGGCTTAGCTTGAGCTATTGCGGAAATTGCTTGCTCACACCGCTCTTCCTCGGATGTCACGAGGTAGATCAGAGGATATTGAGCTTGGATTAGTATACTGATCTCTTCTTGCATATTCCTCGACCCACTAGAGACGGTGCTATCTTTGCTGAATCTCAATGCTGCCATTAGCGCATTACTGAATGAGATTTCCAGTTATGGCTTTTTGAGCAAGCAAGGCATTCTTAGCAGGGAACCAATTCTTCCTCTCCCGGTTGGGCTGTGCTGGCACTGACGCCGGACACTTGCTTGACTGGAAGCTCCTGCTCAGCCAATACACTCGGCTGACTTGTTACCGATGCCAGTTCTCCATCTCGCATTACTACAGAACCCGTGCATTCTGGACAAGTGTACACCCGGTGGGTTTGTCCGTAGGAGGCTTCTACTTCGTCAACCAGTTCGGGGTTTCCTAGGTAGAAGACAATTGCCCTTTCTGCAATTGATGACATCGGTTCTGTTTCAACTGCGGCTTTGATTTTGAGCTGGCGATGCAGTTCAGGTGGAAGATACAGTGTAACTTTTTGCTTTTCTTGCATATCAGTGAATTGACTTACCCGGGTATGTATATTAGATTAGCCACTTAATTCTTTGCTGTCAAGCCTCTATGCTGCTTTAGCGTCATCTTGTAATATTTCGTTACAATTGCCGTAATTTTGGGGCGGTTAACAACGGAAAATAGAAGGATTTAGCTGATGAGGCAGCTATCAAGGTACGTTGTTGCGCTTCAGCGCTCTTATATATATATTGAAAGAGCGCTGAAGCGCAACAACGTACCTAAAGGCGAATGTTGGGAAAAAACTCTAATTTGAAAGCTGATTAGCCGATCGCCCCCCGAGATATGGGAAAATCAATCAGAGTCTGCCGATAAACATCCGGCAATCCCGTGTCAAAACACCGCCCTTGCACCACATAACCAGCCATTCCCTCCAACTCCCGCAACTTATCCAAACACGACGTTAACTGAAATTCGCCTCTTTCTCGAAAATTGGCATTAATATGTTCTGCCAAACAATCAAAGATTATAGGATCGAGGACATACATCCCAAACATTGATAAGAATAAATCCTCTGCCAAGCCTTCTACGCTTAAATGCTGCCGCGCATACTCGATATCCGGCTTTTCGTAAACTTGCGTCACCGACAAAATAGTATCTTGTTCCTGCCAAACTCCCGCCGCACAGCCGTAGTGATGAATTACATCAGATGGTGTTACCCTCAAACCAATGACGCTGTGCTGCACTTGCGAGTAAATATCCAATAGTTGGCGCGAACAAGAGCTTTCTGTTTGCGACGAGTAAATGTGATCGCCCAAAAGCAGGAGAAATGGCTCGTTGTTCACCCATTCCTTAGCACAAAATACCGCGTGGCCGAACCCTTCCTGGACATCCTGAGTGAGAATTGTAACGCGCTGGCCCAACTGTTGTAAATATTTGCTATAATCCTGATTTTGCTGAGACAGTTTTTGGAAAAGTTCGGGAGACGGCTTAGTTTTAAAGAAATCTTCAAAAAAAGTGCGATCGCCCTTTTGCACAACTATACCAACTTCCTCGATGCCCGCGCTCAAAGCTTCTTCCACAATTGCCAAAATTATCGGTTTAGCGCGGCCAGTGCGATCGATAATTGGCAAGAATTCCTTCTTCACTGCCTTAGTAGCCGGAAACATCCGAGTACCGAAACCGGCTGCCGGAATCACTGCTTTTTTGACTGTAGACTCGCACCGATTTTCACTCATACGGTTCTCTTCTGTGCGCCCTCTGCGCCTCTGCGGTTCCTTCATTAAATCATCTTTCAGATTGCGATTAACTCCATTGGTGACAACTTAAGACTAAAACCCTTCTTGATAAATCTCGTTTATATGCCGAGCCTAGATCCCCCTAAATCCCCCCGATAGTCGGGGGACTTTGAGAAGACTCCGGTTCCCCCCTTGTAGGGGCGGTGGATGGTGCGTGCCCGCCCTCTTGGCTCGTTCGGATCTAAATTTAATAGTTAAACAGCAGTCTGTGGATGGGTTTGAACTTAAGTTGTCACTCCTTGGATTAACTCTGAGAAGGAATAGTCATTTTCAGACATTCCATTTGGGGGAAATCCCGTTCAATAATATCGATAACTTGCTGTTGACTTTCATCGTCTTTGACGATAAACTGAGCAGTGCCGTCTCCTTGAGAACCGACACCCTTGCCGCCCAAAATATAAGGCTGAATCGGTTGATAGTTCAGGAGTTCGTGCAAGATGGGGGCCGTTAATTGCGATCGACAAGCGGGGATTAAATGCGTGTCAAATTCCCTCTGAGCAACTTTCATCAACTCGCCGATTTTGACCGCATCTCCTTGCTGCAAAGCTGAGGCGACCTCTTGCGTAATTTTAGCACTAATTAAACCAAGATATTTCTGCACGTTTTCTTGAACTTCATTCACAGGAAACGGATAAGCCTGATTTAGACTTGCCAGGATTTCTTGAGTATTTTTTCTCGCACCCAAATCTACTAGGACAAAAAACAAATCTTTGGGTACTTTTAACTCAACAACATCCATGTGCGTGCCGTCAAAAATCATCATAATCGATCGATTTCCGTAGGCGCAACCCTGATCCATACGGCCGCAGCGCGAAGGTGTGGCTGTTTCGCCTAAATAAGCCATTTCCATTTCGTCGCGGACGTTCATTTTTAAATCGTACAAGCGATTGAATGCGCGGGCTACTAACACGCAAATTGCGGCACTCGAAGACAAGCCTTTTTTAATTGGCAAATCTGTTAAATAATTGTCTATTTCTAGCCCTCCGACGCGGTAGTGTGTGAGAAATTGAGCAGCAACGCCGGCCACATAACTGAAAAAACTGCCTGTTTCGGCTTCTGCAAGCAGAGCAGTTTTATCCATCGGGAATGCAGCCTCAATTTTTGTACCGTCGTTCAAAGAAGTGCGAAAAATTAAATGTGTGGGATGTGGCTTAACTTCGGCATAAATTCCTCGATCGATACTGGCAATCAGAGTGTAGCCTTTTTCTATAGCGGGATTGAGCTGGCGGTAACCCGCTGCCCAATCGCTGTGTTCGCCAAACAGGCAAAGACGGCCTGGAACAAAAAGTTGCATCTATCCAAAGGTATCTATATTGCGATTACTTTAACCTGAAATGCCGTAATTTTACCAAAGTTCGATCGTCCTCTAGAGTGATGTATTTGACTGAGGTAATTTGTTCTAATAGGTGAAAACTTAGAGTTGAAGGAAGCAGTTGCAATGCGTAAGTTAAACATAGGTCTATCTGAAGAGCAACGTGCCGGTGTGATCGAACTATTGAATCACGACCTGTCAGATGCTTATCTGCTGTTAATCAAAACCAAAAAGTATCACTGGGATGTAGTTGGCCCGCAGTTTCGATCGCTCCACCAGTTGTGGGAAGAGCACTACCAGGCGTTAACAGTAAATATCGATGCTATGGCCGAACGGGTGAGAACTTTAGGTGGCTACCCAATTGGTACTGCTGAGGGTTTTCTGAAGTATGGTTCGATTAAAGAACATATCGGCGATTTGCCTTTGGCGACTGAGATGGTGTCGCGTTTAGTTGATGACCACGAACTGATTATTCGCAATCTCCGCAAACACGTCGAACAGTGCGGTGAAGAGTTTAAGGATGATGGAACGGCAGACTTTTTGACTGGTTTGATGGAACAGCACGAACAAATGGCTTGGATGTTGCGATCGTTTATTGAAGGGGAATCTATTTCGCCGGATGGTAAGCAGCCGAAAGCTAAAACTCCTACAGCTTCTCACGCTTAGATTATAGCTCGATCGAACAGATTTAACTGTTGTGAGTCAGAGAATTTCACCGCGATTCCCGCAGTACGACAGGGGTTGAAAACCCCTGTCTCATAGCGAAAGTCCTCTTTTAGAGGACTGGAGTTAACCTGATTTCGATCTGGTTTTTGAGTTGTTTTTTAACCGATTTTCGCCTTGAGGCAGGGGTTTAAACCCCTGCCGGACTCCGAGGAGAGCGTGCTTTTTGACAGATTTTGAGTAAGACATGATTACCGACAAATTTGATCTACATTCTCTACATAAAAAATTGATATTATTCTATAGCCTTTCTCAAAAAGATGAGGTATGACTGACAGCTTATATAATCAGTTCAACTACAATACCTCGGACTGTTTTTTGAGCAGCGACCCAAAGCCTCATTCTACCGTTAATATTTCACAGAGGCTGGAACCCAGAACCCTCATTCTACCGTTGGTCATTGAAAACTGTCCGGAGTATTGAACTAAAGATCGCAAATTAAATAATTTACAAAAAATCGCAAATTAAATAATTTACACAAGTTTGTGGGATGGGCGAGAAAGCCCGTCTGTTCTGGACCGGCTCTCCCGCCCATCCCACAAGAACAATAAAGATTGTAAGTTATTTAATTCTCATTCCTAAGAGGGCTGAAGCCCAACAACGTACCTCATCTTTCCGAGAACCGCTATAGTTCTAGATTTCCTAAACTCTTCAACCGCATTCTTTCATAAACCTGCGACGGCAACATTCTGTGAATATTCATTCGCTTTTCGATCGCAGCAATTGTCGTCCCGGCACTTGAATCCGATGTTTGCTTCAACTCCAATCCCGATTCACTTCTCGATCCTAATATCATTTTTAACATACTTTCTATTGCCAACAAATACAAATTATGCCGCAGCAAAACCATTAAAAAATCTTCTTTTAAAGCTCGATACAGCCACAACAGCGTACTCCGGTAATTGCCGTTGCGGTTGCTTTTTACAGCTAGATAAATGTAAAAATTACTGCTAGACCAGCAGTAAACTTTCTCGGGAACCTTCGAGTGATACCGCCGGACATCTGCCATAATTAACGAATGGCCTTTTGCCATTGCTGCATAATTGCAAGACATACTGCTGGCAATTTGTCGGTAGCCGACTAAATACTCCGGTACTACTTTAAATTGATAGTATTGGGCGATGCGGAGGTGCAATTCCCAGTCTTCGCAACCTTGAGCATTTTCTAGTTTGAATTTGCAGTTGTAGCCTCCGAATTTTTCAAAGCAAGCGCGGCGGATTAGAGATGAACTGGCATTGCCGATAAAATATTTATAAACTAAGGCATCGTGAACCGATCCTTCGATTGTTGAGTTGTAAAATCCACCTGTCAGCAAACCTTCTTCGTTAATATCTAATGACCAGGAATAAACAACTCCAACAAAAGATTCCGATTTTGTCAGGCATTCAACTTGTTTTTCCAGGTTTTGCGGGTACCAAATATCGTCAGCGTCGATCGGAGCAATATGTTCGCCTTTTGAGTGTAAATAGGCTAGGTTGCGAGCGACGGCTACACCTGCATTTTGCTGCTGCAATAAAGTGATTCGCCTATCTTTTTGAGCAAAAGATTTGATGATTTCAGCGGTTGTGTCTGTAGAGCCGTCGTCCACAACTAAAATTTCTATATTCTGATAAGTTTGAGATAGCACAGACTCGAGTGTTTGGGCAATAAATTCCTCAGCATTGTAAGCCGGTATAATTACTGAAATTAATGGCTGATTTAAATTGTGTTTGGTGTTGTTCATGCGATATAAAAACTTTTTTATGTAAAAATTTTGACTCTCAGGCACCGATTTAATGGTATCTTAACAAAGACCTAAGGTCGATCGCACACCGTCGAAAATTTGCAGGCGTACAGTTGAAATATATTGCCAAAACTCATCAAATGTGCATTGACACAGCAGTCGGGATACAGACTTGGTGCAGGAGTGACTCGCCGATCGCATATATAAAATCAACTGTACTGGGCAACTCGCGATCGCCGGAGAGTCTCAGTATATCATATGTTGCTTTTTATACTTGCTACGGTCGAAAAAAATCAAATTCTTGTGCGGTGGAATACTCTGAAACACAATGGCTGGTGGGGCTTTTTAGAAGGTTTACAAAAACAATGATATATATAAAGATTTCGTAAAGCTGTTGTCTTCATCAGGTGAGTCTCAGCCAGATGTGGCTTAGAATACAGGCATGAATGGGGATCAATGCAGCCTACATTGCCAGCAAAAAATTTAGTTGAAGATAAACAGAAATCGGGTTATAAACAAAAATGTAGAGCTGATTTTACTTTTCGTAAAGTAGGAGCATTGAAATTCAATCATTGGTTTTCCATGCAATTCAAAACAAACTCGGTAATGATTTATACCAACGAACCGACTGTATCCGTAATTATCCCAGTCCACAACGGGGGAGCTTACTTCCGCACCTGTTTGTCAAAACTGGCTCAAGCTAGACCGAAGCCGATCGAGATTATTGTAGTAGCAGATGGCGAAAGCGACGGTTCTTGGCGTCTGGCCAAGGAATTCGGCGCCAAAGTCATCAGAATTCCCGAATGCGGCGGCCCCGCCCGAGCGAGAAATTTGGGAGCGCAAGCTGCGAAGGGAGATATTCTGTTTTTTGTGGATGCTGATGTCGCTGTTTGTCCTGAGGCTGTGGGTTATGCGAAATCGGTGTTCAAAAATAATCCCTACTTAGCTGCTTTGATCGGTTCCTATGACGATGCTCCTGGAGATCCCGATTTTTTATCGCAGTACAGGAACTTGCTCCACCACTACGTGCACCAAACAGGTAATGAAGAAGCTTCGACTTTTTGGGGCGCTTGCGGAGTAATTCGCCGGGAAATTTTTTTGCAGATGGGTGGCTTTAATGAGAGTTACCGCCAAGCTTCGATCGAGGATATTGAGCTGGGCTACCGTTTGAAACAAGCCGGTTATAAAATTCGACTGTGCAAAACATTGCAAGTCAAGCATTTAAAGCGGTGGGAAGCCGTGGGGATGGTGAAAGCTGACTTTTTTTACCGAGCGCTGCCTTGGACTGAACTGATTTGGCGCGATCGCAAATTGAATAATGACCTCAACTTGCAAGTATCGAACCGAATTAGTGTAGTTTTAACTTATGCCATGCTGCTGGCAGTGGTGGGGACGTGCTGGTCGCTGAACTTTCTGCTATTGGCTGGGTTGCTGGCAATACCCTTAGTAGCAATTAATTCAGATCTTTATCGATTTTTTCAGCAAAAACACGGTATCTTATTTGCACTGAAAACCATTCCTTGGCACTGGCTTTTCTATTTTTACAGCGGACTGGCATTTGCGATCGGCACTGCTCGCCACTTATCCCAAAAAAAGCTGTTGACTGGCAAAGTTAGGTTGCCAGTATCCGCTCAATAAATCAAGACAAATTGTCCTTCAGCTTCTAGCCGATCGATATTTTATCAGGGTATTCACTGGTGCATATATTAATTTTAGAAGTTATAAATAATTGTATAGTGGTATAAAAAGGCTGGAGGTAGGCTGAGTGAAACATTATCCTGTGGCGATCGTCGGTGCTGGGCCTGCGGGTTTGACTGCTGCTTACGAGCTAGTCAAGCAAGGCATCGTGCCAGTCGTACTGGAAAAAGGGGATAAAGTTGGCGGGTTGGCCCGCACCGAAAGCTACAAAGGCTATCGTTTCGACATTGGCGGCCACCGATTTTATACTAAAGTTGCAGCGGTGCAGCAGTTGTGGCAAGAGGTACTGGGAAATGAGTTTATTAAAGTGCCGCGCTTGTCGCGAATTTTTTATAGAGGTAAATTTTTTAACTATCCGATCGGGGCCTTCAATACTCTGTTTAATTTGGGAATAATTGAGAGTGCGCTGATTATTGTGAGCTATCTGAGAGTTAGACTCTGGCCGCTTCCCAAAGAAGAAACTTTTGAACAGTGGGTGATCAATCGTTTTGGCGATCGCTTGTACAAAACATTTTTTAAGACTTATACAGAAAAAGTTTGGGGAATTCCCTGTTCGGAAATTCAAGCGGATTGGGCGGCGCAACGGATTAAAGGATTGTCGCTGACAACAGCGATAATTAATGCTTTGTTTGGCAGTAACGATACTAAAACGTTAATAAAAGAGTTTGACTATCCGGCTTTGGGGCCGGGGATGATGTGGGAAAAGTTCGCCGAAGCTGTGGAAGATAAAGACGGCAAAGTTTATCTCGATACCAAGGTGATTAGCTTTGAGCGTGAAGGTAATAAAATTAAAAGTATTACTGCTGAGCATAACGGAGAATTAGTTGAATATTCGGCCGATAATTTCATTACGAGTATGCCGATATCGGCGCTGGTAGCACGGATGAAACCGCAGCCGCCTGAGCCAGTGTTGCACGCAGCGCGATCGCTAAAATATCGAGATTTTTTGATTGTATCGCTGATTGTCGATCGCCCAAGTTTGTTTCCTGACAACTGGATTTACATTCATTCTCCCGAAGTGAAAGTCGGACGGATTCAGAATTTTAAGAATTGGAGTGCTGCATTGGTTCCCGATGCGAGCAAAACTTGTTTGGGAATGGAGTATTTTTGCAATGAAGGCGAGGAACTTTGGCAAATGTCGGATGCTGAACTTGTGGAGTTAGCAACTCGTGAGTTGGCTGAGTTGGGTTTGGCAAAAATGGCAGATGTTAAGGATGGGGTGGTGCTGAGGCAGCCGAAGGCTTATCCTGTTTACGATGCCGAATATCGCGGACATTTGCGGGTTTTGGAAGGTTTTTTGACTGGGATGGAGAATTTGCAGACGATCGGGCGAAATGGTATGCACCGATACAACAACCAAGACCATTCTATGCTGACGGGGATGCTGGCGGTGAGAAATCTGCTTGGGGAAAAGCACGATTTGTGGGATGTGAATACTGAGCGATCGTACTATGAAGACTTTAGTGTCGATCGATCCAAGGAAAAAAGCGAGGCATCTTTAATCGCGCAGTCCAGTGGATATTTGTGAACTCTAGTTGTGACAATGTGAGTTAACTCAGACTTGAAATGGCGATCGCCCGCTCATATTTTCTGCATAATCTTGTAGAGCCGATCCCTTGCGCCGCTTCATCCGGGGCAAGTACGGGCGGACTCCCCTCTACATCTACCACAACCTGTTTAGGTGCTCTGAAGTGCAAATATTGTATATTGGTTAATTAAACTGACCATTTTTTTCACTTTTCACTCTCGGAGTCGTTTTTCTATGCTCCAAAGACTATACGTACATAACTTCAGATGCTTGGAGAACTTTGAACTGATTCTCAAAGAGATGCCATCCTCCCTTTTAATTGGGAAAAATGGTGCAGGTAAATCAACCATCCGTGTTGTATTGGAAATCCTTCAACACATCGGTCGAGGCATTAACAGAATGCGTGACTTTGATAAAAATCATCTGGGTCTTATCGATCCGAAAGATTTCAATCGAGGCAGGTCTGATGTTCCAATTCGATTTGAGATAGAAGTATTACTTGACAATAAACTATACAAATATATCCTAGCATTGGAATTACCAGAAAACTTTAGAGAGCTTCGAGTTTTTGAAGAGCAACTGTTAATTTCAGGAAATCCAATTTACTCTCGCAAGGAAGCCCAAGTCACTCTTTACACCAGCCACAGCCAACGCAATCTTGAAGCTCAGTTTCTGGTGGATTGGCATCTCGTTGCTCTTCCAGTGATTCAGGAACAATCAGAAACCGATCCGCTTCGTATTTTCAAAACTTGGCTGGCCCGCACGATTATTTTAGCCCCGATCCCAAGCCTGATGACTGGAGACTCTAACGGGGAAACGTTGGAGCCAAAACGAGACGGTTCAAACTTTGGGGAGTGGTTCTCTGGGTTACTCAGTCGTTACCCTGCTGCCTACACACAGGCTTACAGACACCTCCAAGAAGTTATGCCTGACTTTCAGGATTTTCTGAATGAACAAATCGGGAAAGACTCTAAAAGTATGATTGTTAGGTTTGAAGCAAAGAATGCCAATCTGAGTGTTGACTTTAAAGACTTATCTGATGGGGAGAAATGCTTTTTTCTTTGTGCTGTTGTCTTAGCTGCTAACAAGTATTACGGCCCACTTTTTTGCTTTTGGGACGAACCCGATAACTATCTTTCCCTGTCAGAGGTTGGACATTTTGTTACATCACTGCGACGTTCATTTAAGGATAGCGGTCAGATTGTAGCAACCTCACATAATGAGGAAGCAATCAGAAAGTTTTCAAATGAAAATACCTTTGTACTCGATCGAAAAAGTCACCTAGAGCCAACCTTAGTTAGGTTGCTGGGCGATATACCTGTCAGTGGGGATCTTGTAGATACCTTGATTCGTGGCGACATAGAATTATGACTGTGAATAAGTATCAAGACCATGTTCTTGTGTTGCCTGAAGATGATGCTAATCGCCAAATTGCCACCGGATTCATTCTCAACTCAAACGTTATTAATGAACGTGCTATTCAAGTCTTGCCAATTGCTAATGGTTGGGGAAAAGTTGTGGATAATTTTCAAGACAATCATGTATCTGAAATGCGAAGACTTCCACAAAGAATGATGGTCTTGATGATTGATTTTGATGAAGATTATGACAATAGGTTTAAGTATGTAAAGGATCGGATTCCCGATGATTTAGAAAATAGAGTATTTGTTATTGGAGTATTATCTGAACCAGAGAAGTTAAGGAGCGATATTAGAAAGAGTTTTGAAAATATCGGAGAAGCCCTTGCAAATGACTGTTCTGATAGGGTGCATCTCACTTTGGCGAAGGTGTCAAAAAAGAGTTAAAATGAAAAAGCTAGTAAAATCCTCAAATAAAGATGAGGCAAATAAAATGACACCATCAGACCAACAAAAGCTAAAAAGCCA
>NZ_JAHREU010000029.1:68889-81883 GCF_020883145.1 Microcoleus sp. CAWBG27 | reverse complement strand
CGTCGAGATATCGAAATCGAAGAAGACGCTTCGGATTGAGATTTAATTTGATTGCTGGCATTTATAATTATGAACTTTCTTTGAAGACAAATTAGCGCTCGCCTGAGACTTTCGCAAGAGGTCTATTGTACCTCAACTCGACCAACACGGGAATCGGTCGATCGCAATCCTTGAGTGCTTCCCGTGCCAATTCCCACCGAAAACGCTTCAAAACCGTCGATTTTCCCGAACCGGGCTTCCCCACTAACAGCACATTTCCGTCGCGCAGGTATTTACGGATTCCCGCGAGCACTTCCAGGCGCTCTATTTTCGTTTCTGGTTTATTTTTTGGCGTTTCGGGCGATCGATTTTCCGGTGAAATTTCCACCCGCACCTCTACCTGTAAATCTGTCAGCGTGTAGAGATCCGGTTGGCTTTCATAGGACTTAATTAGGGATTGCAGATATTTAGGAAAATCAACTGGTGTCGCCATTTGATTATAGATTTTAGAATATAGATTGATTATAGAATTTCCAGGTATGTAGTTGCGCTTCAGCGCTCTTTCTTTATATAAGCAAAGAGCGCTGAAGCGCAACTACGTACCTAATTGCTGTGGGCGAATTGGGCGATCGAACCAGGTATGTAATTGTGCTTGCGCGCTCTTTATTTATATAAGCAAAGAGCGCTGAAGCGCAACTACGTACCTAATTGCTGTGCTCTTTCATATATAAAGAAATAAAGAGCGCTGAAGCGCAACTACGTACCTAACAATTACCAATTCCTAACCGTGCAATTCTCCATTAGGCATAATCGTGCCGCGGAATTGAGCGCCCGCTAAATTAGCCGTACTCAAATCAGCCCTAATCAAACTTGTGCGGTGTAAAATAGCATCCCGCACATCAGTTCGAGCCAGATAAGCATCAGTCAAATCAGCTTCACTCAAATTCGCCTGATTAAAATTAGCACGACTCAAATCAGCACGCACCAAATTAGCACGACTCAAATCAGCCATCACCAAATTAGCATTACTCAACTTAGCATCAGGAAGAAACGCACCGCGCAAATTAGCACCAGCCAATTCAGCATCAATTAACACAGCTCTTTCCAACTTAGCATTTGTCATCACAGCCCAGGAAAAATTTGTTTCTACCAAAGTTGCTTCAGTTAAAAATGTGCCATCTAAAATAGCTTGGTTCAAATTTGCCTGAGTCAAATTTGCTTCCCGCAGATTTGCTTCAGTCAAATTCGCTTGACTGAGATTAGCTTTAGTCAAATCTGCACCCAGCAAATTGACACCCCGCAAATCTGCACCTTGCAAATTTGCACCCCGTAAATTTACACCCTCAAAAATCCGCTGTTCCTTCCGGAAATTCGCACCGCGCAAGCAAGCACCGCGTAAATCTGCACCTTGCAAATTGACGCCTCGCATATCTGCATCAGTCAAATTTGCATCGATAAAAACTGCCAAAGAAATGTTAGCTTTGCGAAAATCTACACCTTGCAAACTAGCTCCGTGGAAGTCGGAATCAGACAAATTTGCTCCGCTTAAGTTTGCCTGATTTAAGTTAGCACCCGAAAACTTGGCATTAGTTAAATTTGCACGCTGAAGGTTAATTCTGTTCAGGTATGACATCGTTAAGTTGGCACCCCAGAGGTCAGCACTGCTTAAATTGACGCCAATTAAATCTGCACCGCTCAGGTGAACGCCTCTCAGATTCATACCTTGAAAATCAAGTTCTCCTGATGTATATCGCCTTAAAATTTCGCTAGCATTCATGTTGTTTTGTTGTTGATTTTTAGCAAACTCTACTTGCTATTTATAGATCGATGGCAGTTATGGTCTCTTAGAAAGGGATGAAAGTTTTTGGGAACCCAAATTTTAATCTTGGCATTTAATTAGTTTTATTCACAAAATCTTGAGTCCAAGCGACTGTTTTGTTGCCTAATTGCCGCCCGTGAATTTTCACATGAGTCAGAGACTGTGATTTTAAAGTACCCAGTTTTTTGTAAATGTATGTAGCTGTATCCTGTTGGCTTGGGACTTCGGCAGACTCCAGAATGACGTGGAGCCAACCCTCTTTAAATCCCGCTGTGGCAGTAATTCCCCTAGGTTGTAGCAATTGATTGATCAAAATGGCGATCGCCTTTGGTTTGCCTTGTTTTGCCATTTCCACAAGCTGATACTGATTTGGTTTGTGGCTAGAGTTTTGTGGCTCTGTTGCTGAACTATTTTCGGCAATATTCTCCTGGATTTCAGCAGGAGAGAACCCGCTTTCTTTTGACTCAACTTCGCTCAGCATTTCCATTAATTTGTCTGTAAATCCCTGAATTTTTGCTACATAATTTCTCAGACTTTTATATTTCCAATACAAACGCTCTTCGGCACTTTCTGTAGAAAATTTTCCGTTCATAGCAGCTTCTAACTCGCTGAATATTTGTTCTATTTGCGCTGTTGCGGAGTTAGCACTTTGACTGACTAAGCCTTTCATTTCCTCTTCCAATCCCAACTTGCGTTTGATGGAATCGGTAATATTGATAGTAACAGGAGGGGCTGGTTCTACACTTTCGACAATTGTCGGCATTTCTGCAACTTCGACTGTTTCTACCAATTCCTGTCTGACATCAGCAGTGGCATTATTGCTGCTGGTTTTTGAGTCTTTAAACTGTATGCTTTCTACCGGAGCAGGTACTAAGTAACTCTTCTGGGGGTCATAATGATAGTGAGCCGGAGCAGCTTGAATGATCTGAGTAATATCTCCCGGTTCAAAATATTCGTTGCGCCTGTCAACCGGGACAATATCTTCATAAAAACTGTTGTTTAAATGCGTCTGATCGTAGTCTTCGGTAGACGAATCTTCGCTAACCGAATCTTCGGCTATATCGCGTTCTTCCTGTTGCAATTTTGCGTAACAAGGATTCATTGCTTTGATAATCACGCTAGCTGCTTGGTCGCATTCGTCTGTGTTGTCGAGTTTGCCCGCAGTTCCGTACAAATTAGATTCGAGTTCGGCCAGGCTGCCACAGACATTAAATAGTTGTCGCAGCAGCTTGTCAAGTTCTTGGGTTTTAAGCAGCAGCCAATCGCGCTCGCTAAAAGTGAAATCGTGATAAAGAGTAGAAAAAATCAGGATTTTTGCCCTCAGCGGATTGGTTTGCTGTACAATTTTTTGTCGGACATCAAACAAGTTTCCGGCGTCTCTTTCTGGCGACTCCCCTGCGGGCAGTTGCGAATTGAAGTGGTCATCAAATGCAGGTGCTTCGCTACCACCAAAATTAGATATATTTGTTTCTAATTTGGTAAAATCTTGGTATTCGTAAAGCCTGCTCAGTTGGCAGACGATTTTATCTGCCACTAAGGCGTACTCGGTTTTTTTGTTAACCTTGGCAACGATATTGTTTAAAACTGTTTCAATATCTTCTAACCTGCTGTATTTAGCACAGATCTCTTCAATCAACTTTCCTACATCTTCGCTGGCAAGTTTTGCCGGATCGTTTTCCCAACTCTCTTTACAAGCAAAAAATATGATTTTTTTAATGCGCGAAAGATTCAGATCTTGTTCAAGTTCGCGAACAACTTCATCTAAAATAGATAAAGATTGCATAGTTTTTTCCCCCAAAAAATACCCTATTAGTCGATTTTAGATTTTAGATTTTAGATTTTAGATTTTAGATTTACTCTCACATTGAATCAAAGGAACCCGAACAAGAGTGTAAAATCTTAGTATGTCCACGACTTAAGTACGTGGCACAGTACCCGTTTTTGGGCGAGTCAAGAGTCAGCGATAAATAATAAAATCATACCACATTTGATAAATGCAAGACTTTGATGCGATCGTAATTGGCAGCGGTATTGGCGGCTTGGTGGCGGGTGCGATGCTGGCTCGCTACGGCAAAGGGGTACTCGTCTGCGAGAGCCACACCATAGCGGGCGGGGCTGCTCACAGCTTTTCGCGCCGGGGATTTCACTTTGATTCGGGGCCTTCTTTTTATTGCGGTTTGAGTGACGCCCAGTCGCTGAATCCTTTGCGGCAAGTCTTGAATATTTTGGAGGAATCGATCGCAGCTATTGCTTACGATCCCCTGGGGCATTACCATTTTCCTGAGGGAAGTTTGCCAGTTTATGCTGATGCGAGAAATTACTTAGATGCTGTAGCTAAATTCGCACCGCAAGGTGCTATAGAATTGCAGCAATTTCAACAAAATTTATTAGTTTTATATGAAGGTTTGCGGGGAATTCCGGCTTTAGCACTGAGATCCGACTGGCGGTTGATACCTGTGTTGCTGTCTCGCTACTCGCCTGCTTTGCTGAAGCTTTTGCCGTCATTGGGTGCGATCGCCAGTTCGGCTGGTACATTAATGGATAGGGACGTGCAAGATCCTTGGGTGAGGCGTTTGATCGATTTGGAGTGCTTCTTGCTATCGGGCTTGAAAGCGCACGAAACTGTCGCGCCAGAAATCGCTTTTATGATTGGGGAACGATCGCGATCGGCGATCGAGTATCCTGTAGGTGGCAGCGGTGCGATCGTGGATGCCTTAGTTCGAGGCTTGCAGCGCTGGGGTGGAAAGTTGCGATTGGGAACTCCCGTCGAGCAAATATTAGTTGAATCTGGCAAAACTACGGGAGTTCGCTTGAAAAGTGGCGAAACAATCCGCGCCCCAATTGTGATTTCAAATGCCACAGTTTGGGATACTTATACAAAATTACTGCGCCCCGAAGATTTGCCTGCAAGTTATCGAAAAACTGCCTTATCGATGCCCGCAGTAGACAGTTTCATGCACCTGCATTTAGGCATTAAAGCCGAAGGAATCGAAGGCTTGACCGGCCACCACGTCGTCGTTCATGACAGCAAGGTTGACATTACAGTACCCGGAAATACCTGCATGATTTCGATTCCGACTGTGTGGGATGCAACTCTTGCACCGCCCGGACATCACGCGATTCACGCCTATACATTGGAACCTTACGCAGGCTGGGAGTATGGCGGCGGTTATCAGGAAAGGAAACAAGGGCGATCGCAATCTCTGTTCAAAGCTTTAGAAAAAATTATACCGGATTTGCGATCGCGAATAGTCCTGGAGTCGATCGGCACACCGCTAACCCACGCCCGATTTTTGCACCGCTATCAAGGAACCTACGGGCCTGGAATCGCCGCTGGAAAAGGCACATTTCCGGGGCCGCAAACACCAGTCAAAGGCTTATATCGAGTGGGAGACAGCACTATGCCCGGAATCGGGGTTCCCGCCGTCGCAGCATCGGGTATTTTGTGCGCGAATACCCTAGTCAATTCCGATGTGACAGCACAATTTTTGTGAAGCCAGCCGCCACAGGTTCGTAGTAAGGACTTTAGTCCTCCCATAGTTTAGAATAAAACTAAAGTCCTCACTACCAACAGGTTTGTAGTAAGGACTTTAGTCCTCCGATGTTTAGAATAAAACTAAAGTCCGAACGATCGAACACCTTATCCACCAGCGGCAAAAGCGCAGGTTTGTAGTAAGGACTTTAGTCCTCCGAGCGTTTAGAATAGGACTAAAGTCCGAACGATCGAACACCTTATCCACCAGCGGCAAAAGCGCAGGTTTGTAGTAAGGACTTTAGTCCTCCGAGCGTTTAGAATAGGACTAAAGTCCGAACGATCGAACACTTTATCCACCAGCGGCAAAAGCGCCCATAACTGCGATCGACAAAGCCAAACCGGGCAACAACAGCATTCCTAACATCAAAGCATCGTGTCCGCTCATAACTTTCTCCTGATACCGACGTTCGATAGCTTATCACACACACCCAGATTTCGCCACGGCCTTAACAATTAAAACCGACAGATAGATTCAGGAGTCACCGGGCAAATCTTATTTGCGATCGAATTTCCGCGCAAGTCAAGCGTCGTTAGCTTTTGCAAAGATTGTAGCGCACTGATATCGGAGATTTGATTGTTGTACAAGTCGAGGACAAACAAATTATTCAAAGCTTGCACCGCGCTGATATCAGCAATTGGATTATTGAACAAATAAAGTTGAGTCAAATTAGTTAACGCTTTCAGCGGAGTAATATCTGAAATTTGATTGTTGCCGAGGTTCAGTTCAACTAAATTAGTCAAGCCTGCCAAAGGACTAACATCAGATATTTTATTTTCAAACAAAACCAGTTTATTTAATTTAGTCAAAGCTTTCAGCGGAGTTAAGTCAGATATTTGATTCTCGAACAGAAACAACGTAGAGAGATTTTTCAAAGCAGCCAGCGGACTGATATCCGATATTTGATTTTTGTAAAGGTAGAGTGTCTGAAGTTCAGTTAAATTTGACAGCGTAGCGATATCGGAAATTTGATTTTTGTAGAGAATCAGCGCCTTTAAGTTAGTTAAAGCTTTCACGGGACTGATGTCAGAAATTTTGTTGTCAAATAAGACAAGTTCGATAAGATTAGTTAGAGGTGCCAGGGGACTGATGTCTGATATTTGATTGGTATCGAGAACGAGTCTAGTCAGATTTGTGAGAGATGAAAGCGGACTGATATCAGATATTTGATTGACATCTATTATCAGAGTTTTCAGTTTGGTTAAAGATTTCAGGGGAGCGAGGTCAGATATTTGATTGCTACTAAGATTTAGATTGGTAAGTTGAGTGAAAGATGACAGGGGACTGATATCGGTAAGTTGAGCAAGTTTAAGATTTATTTCGGTTGTATTAGCAAGCACTTCGTTAGCTCGATCGCACTCGGTAGTATCTGATATTTGCAATAGTATTTCTACAGTATGTTTGGCGCCGTCAGAGAGATTATCTTTGTACTTGCACCAATCGGAAAAGTTATTATAATTTGTCGTCATAGGTTTTACCTTTTAGTTCTTAAGGTACGTAGTTGCGCTTCAGCGCTCTTATATATATATGAAAGAGCGCTGAAGCGCAACTACATACCTGTTCTTGAGGTACGTTGTTGCGCTTCAGCGCTCTTTGCTTATATATTTATGAAAGAGCGCTGAAGCGCAACTACATACCTATGATTATAATTTGTTGTCATAGGTTTAAGCTATTAGATTTCAATCTTTAAGGTACGTAGTTGCGCTTCAGCGCTCTTTGCTTATAGATATGAAAGAGCGCTGAAGCGCAACTACATACCTGCGTAAATCTTACATTTTCGATACATCTAGCAATTATCTCTAATTTGCGAATCGGATTTTTGCGGATTTTGAGAAATTTTTGCAAAAATTGTGTAAAGTAATCATAACACTATCCTTGATTGCATTCATCTACAGGAGCCAACAGCCGACTATGACGCCAGAACTAATTTTTAATGCAGGCAATTTGTTCGTTTTGCCTTTCTGGGCAATTATGATTTTATTACCCAACTGGGGAATCACCCGCAAAGTGATGAATTCTTTTATTCCGTTTGCTGTGCTCGCCGTCTTGTACATATATTTGTTTGGTAGCAGTCTGACTCCAGAAAATGCGGCTGCTTTGTCCAATCCTAAGTTGGCAGATATTGCTAAGTTTTTGGGGGAGGAAACGGCGGCTGCTACGGGATGGATTCATTTTTTAGTGATGGATTTGTTTGTGGGACGCTGGATTTATTTGGAAGGACAGCGGACGGGTGTTTGGACTGTTCATTCTTTGGCTTTGTGTTTGTTTGCTGGGCCGATGGGATTGCTTTCTCATATTGTAACTGCTTGGATTACTGAAAGATTTTTCCCGAACTCTGAGGTGGTGGAAACTGCTAGTCCTTCGGTTTAAGGAGAGGGTTTTCAATACTTTGGATGTTAATCATCCATTTCTCGATGCAGGTTTTAATCGTGAGGATTTCATTGAATATTTAGGGATGCGGACTGAAGTCCTCACTACGAACCTGAAGAAGGACTGAAGTCTTCACTACGAACCTGAAGAAGGACTGAAGTCCTCACTACGAACCTGAAGAAGGACTGAAGTCCTCACTACGAACCTGAAGAAGGACTGAAGTCCTCACTACGAACCTGGAAAGGACTGAAGTCTTCACTACGAACCTGAAGAAGGACTGAAGTCTTCACTACGAACCTGAAGAAGGACTGAAGTCCTCACTACGAACCTGGAAAGGACTGAAGTCCTCACTACGAACCTGGAAAGGACTGAAGTCCTCACTACGAACCTGGAAAGGACTGAAGTCCTCACTACGAACCTGACCTATCCTTGCTGCTTCCTATAGAATTTTAAGCTGTGGCTAGCGGCAGGACTAAACGGGCGACAATTAACTTATTTTCTAATATTTCTAAGGAAAAGTCTCCCCCCATTAAGCGTACTGCTCGCTGACAAATTAAGAGATTTTGCACGATCGACCTATTTGACGTAACGGCCAATATATCGCCCTGGAAACCGCCGTTGAAGCCGGCAAGTAACTGTCGATCGCACTCGCCACTATCAATCACAGATAATTCTAGCCAATCTTCTCCCAAAAGTTGAGAGCGAATCTCCACCTTGTCACCAACTCCGGAGCGCCTGCAAGCCATCGCCAGCAATTCGCACAGGATCAAATCTAGCTTGATGCCATCCCCGCGAACTCCCAAAGTCTGACCCGCAGGCAGTGACACAGCGGTCTCTCTGTTGACTTCCAGCAAGATTCCCGACTGTTTGACCAGGGAGGCCGTGCGATCGAGCGATCGCCTCAGCCAAGCGCTCACAGGCACCGCATCTTGTCCGAATTGCGGCCGCCACTGTTCCTGTTTCAGCACCAAATGAATTGACCCCAAAGCATTGCCAATTTGCCGCAAAACCTGTTGGTAGCGCAAGGTTTTCAGAGCATCCTTTTGTTCCTTCGCCGATCGCAAAATCGACTGGCTCAACTCTCCCAACTCCTTGACGCCCGCTGCCACAGTCCGGTAAAAATCCTCGAAACGGCGCTGCTTGTACCAGTTGAGCATCTCCAGATCCAATCGCTGCGACTCCTGCGCCGATTGCACTGCCACATACCTGCGCCGCCAAGCCAACTGAGATGCCATCGAACTCAGCAAATTCACCGACAACTCCGACCACTGGCGGCCAGGAGCGTCCGCCACCACCACAATGCCCAGGGGAGCGTGTTCTGGGGCGCTCCGCAGCGCCACTGTCATAATTTCGCCAATTCCTGGACTCCGCAGCCACCGCTTCGTCGCCAGCAGCACTTGGCTCATACTCTGTTGCAGCACGCCTCCTTCAGCCAGGGTTTGTTGGATCAAAGCGTCTGTTTGGACAGGAATCAGCGCCTCGGGATTCAGGGCAAATACGGGATTGGCAGCTACGGCGGCGGAGATTGAAGCAGCCTCGTGGCCGGGATTCCAAGTAATTACTGCCACTAAAGGACAGGCAATTGTCTGGGAAACGTGTTCGGCAAAATGACGATCGAGCTTTTGCAGCGGCAACTCTGGGAACATATTCGGCGAAGCAACAAATTTCTGTTGTGGAGATTGCGGCTCGCCCGAATTCTGCAACAGCGCCAAACCCGATTTGATCGATCGCTCAAATTCCTGATATTTGTCAATTTCCGAACTCTGCTGCCAGGAGTGCAGGATCAATCCTAACTGTTGGCTGACTACTCGAACTAATTCTCGCTCGGATCGCCTCCAAGTGCGAGTTGCACTGTGCCCGACAACCAGCAAACCCTCGATCGATTTTCGATGTTCGATGTTCGATTTTCGACTGGGGTTTTCTCCCTCCGACTGTTTTGCGCGAGTGCTCGATGCCAAAAGCGATCGTACCCCCGCTTCCGCCAGCACTTCCCGCCAAGCGCCCAACCGCCCGTCTTCCTCCCAATTTTCGATCGCCAGAGGTTCCCCGCTTTCTTGCACCAGCCCCACATCAGCCGCATCAAGGGCGTTGAGCGGCGACGGTACTTGTCTGCGGTTGCGGGGCAGATTTTGGGAGACAATTTCAAAGCGATTTTGTTCTTCCCTGTACAACAACAGCAAAAAGTATTCGCATTTGAGCCGAGAGCACAACTGCTCGGCCGTATTTTTCAAAGTCACCTCCCATTCAGCATCGCTGTAGATGGCGCGGGCTATTCCAGCAGTTAAATCTCGATCGAGCTGTGTTTGCTCAATCCTCTCCTCCATTTCCGACAGAGGAGCCGTCAGAGCCACTAATTGCGCCGCTCCCCGCAGGTACTGTTTTTCATTGTCTTGCCAAATCCGCGGCTCGCCAGCTTCCACTGCCAAAAATCCCAACAATTCCCCTTCCAAAACAATCGGCGCCGCCAACAGAGAGCGAGCCCGGATTTGCTGCATCAACCGCCCCGTCAGCTCAGTTTTTAGAGAACTGTGAGATTCACCGATCCAAACTATTTGTTGGGCCGCTAAAGCCTGATAAAATTCGCCCAAGTCTTGCACAGTAATGCCCGAAGCCGGTCGGATCGTACCCAAACCAGGAGCAATTTGGCGGTTGCTGACTCGGCGCCAAAAATAGCGCCGCTCTCGCTCAAACCAATAAACATTAGTGCGCGTCGGCTCAATAAATTCATGGGCTTGTTCGACTACCGCTTGCAAATATTGGTCGAGCGATCGCAATTCCCGCAACTGCGAAATCAGCGCTAACAGAGACTCGTCCGGGCGTTTGACCTGTTGTCGCTGCCAATCTTTTTCTATTTGATAAAGAGCAGTTGCCAGCGCTCCAAATACGATCGCCAACTGCGTTTTTTCTGCCGAATTTGGCGCAGAACCCCACACGTCTGTTCCCAGCAAAATTACGCCGTAGCAGCGGTCTTTGTAGCGCAGTGGAAACAGAGTCGTGCCTTGAATATTGTAAGTCTGAGCCGCTTTGCGCCATTCTCCCGCTCTGTTTTCCGATCGCAAATCCGGGACTCCCACGGGCCGGATCTGAATCACCACTTGTTCCAGCAAATCCCCCGGAGTCAGGGCAAACCGCTGTTTGAGAAAAGACAAGTCACCGTTAGGAGTCATGCCGCCTTTCCCTAACAATCGGTGCGCCTGTCGATCGTACAACCCGATCCAAATCAACCGCCAGTCAAATTCCGCTTGCAAGTAACCGAGTGCCGTCTCCAGCAGCACTTCCACATTCTCCTCTTCTCGGAGAGTCTGGAGCACGCGCTCCAGCCCCGCGATTTGTTCGTCTAAATCCTTCGCTCTTTGCTCCTGCCCCATGTCCCAGATTCCCCACACCTTTGTCCAATTTCAACTTACAAACTTAAAAATTTCAAAATTTAAAATGGAAAAGAATCAACCTATAATATAGTCGTCTAAATTATGCTTCAATCTAAAATGTCGATCCGGTCGATCGCAGTTCAAGTCGAAGTAAAAATCTCACCTTTCCAGAGGAGCAGCTCATTTTTATCAAAAGCATTTTATAGTGCTGTCCCGGCTCGCTTGGTTATAACAGACTCATTCTTCGGGGACAGCACTATCAAAGCAAAACTCAGAGGCTCCCCCTTTCCAGTCTCCTGCTGACTATTTTTATTTCCCTTCTCATTTCTCATTTGTCAATTTCCCCAGGACAAGTCATTGGATATTTATCAATTAGGTGTGCGCCCGCTGTTGTTTTCGGTATTGAAAACCGATGCCGAGTGGCTGCACAACCGCACTCTTCAAGTTCTAGAAATAGCAGCCCGAACCCAGTCTAATCCTGCCACCAGTCAAATGCTCTGGCGATTGCAGAAATCTTTGAGAGTCCAAGATTCTCGCCTCGAACAATCGAAGTGGGGACTGAGCTTTAAAAATCCTGTCGGCTTAGCCGCAGGATTTGATAAAAATGGCGTAGCTGCGGACATTTGGGCAAATTTTGGCTTTGGCTTTGCCGAGCTCGGTACAGTCACCTCCCAAGCCCAGCCCGGAAACCCCCAACCTCGGTTGTTTCGCTTAGAGGCTGACAGTGCAGCCCTCAACCGCATGGGATTTAACAATCAAGGAGCCGCGGCAATGGCAGCCCGGTTTCAGGAAGCACAAAAAAAGTTAAAATTAGACGGCTCGCGCCCCATGCCTGAGTCTCCTTTCCCCTTGGGCATCAATCTAGGTAAATCTAAGGTAACACCGTTAGAGCTGGCCGCAGCCGATTATTTGGAGAGTTTTAAGCTGCTCAAAGATTGGGGCGACTATTTTGTAGTCAACGTTTCCTCTCCGAATACGCCTGGATTGCGATCGCTCCAAGATGCTGCTGGGCTTAGCACAATTTTGGAAACTTTGCAACAAGAAAATCGGGGAATCAAGCCAATTTTAGTCAAGATTGCGCCGGATTTGGAACCAGAGGCGATCGCATCCATCCTCGACTTAGCAAAAACCTACCAACTAGCAGGAATTATCGCCACCAACACCACCATCCGCCGCGACGGACTGAAAACCCAAATCTTGCGAGAAACTGGCAAACCAATCGCCGAAGAAGCGGGCGGAATTAGCGGAATGCCAGTGCAAGAGCGATCGACAGAAGTAATCAGATTTATCTGGCAATATACCAAAGGCGAATTACCAATAATTGGAGTAGGTGGCATTTTCACCGCCGAAGATGCTTGGGAAAAAATTGCCGCAGGTGCGAGTTTAATTCAAGTTTACACAGGTTGGGTTTACGAAGGGCCTTGGATGGTGCGCCGAATTTTAGCAGGCTTGCTGAAAAAGTTAGAAGAAAAAGGATTTAATTCAATTTCCGAAGCCGTTGGTTCGGAAAATATTAAATAGTAGGACATTTTCCAAGGTATGTAGTTGCGCTTCAGCGCTCTTCGCGTATATGTATAAAAAAGCGCAGCTTCCAAGGTATGTAGTTGCGCTTCAGCGCTCTTCGCGTATATGTATAAAAAAGCGCAGCTTCCAAGGTATGTAGTTGCGCTTCAGCGCTCTTCGCGTATATCTATGAAACAGCGCTGATTCCAAGGTATATAGTTGCGCTTCAGCGCTCTTTGCTTATATCTAGGAAAAAGCGATGATTCCAAGGTATGTAGTTGCGCTTCAGCGCTCTTCGCTTATATCTATAAAAGAACGCAAATTCCCAGGTACGTAGTTGCGCTTCAGCGCTCTTCGCTTATATCTATAAAAAAGCGCTGATTCCAAGGTATGTAGTTGCGCTTCAGCGCTCTTCGCTTATA
>NZ_JAHREU010000029.1:0-68789 GCF_020883145.1 Microcoleus sp. CAWBG27 | reverse complement strand
TCTATAAAAGAACGCAAATTCCCAGGTACGTAGTTGCGCTTGGGCGCTCTTCGCTTATATCTATAAAAGAACGCAAATTCCCAGGTATGTAGTTGCGCTTGGGCGCTCTTCGCTTATATCTATAAAAAAGCGATGATTCCAAGGTATGTAGTTGCGCTTCAGCGCTCTTCGCTTATATCTAGGAAAAAGCGATGATTCCAAGGTATGTAGTTGCGCTTGGGCGCTCTTCGCTTATATCTATAAAAGAACGCAAATTCCCAGGTACGTAGTTGCGCTTGGGCGCTCTTCGCTTATATCTATAAAAGAACGCAAATTCCCAGGTATGTAGTTGCGCTTGGGCGCTCTTCGCTTATATCTATAAAAGAACGCAAATTCCCAGGTACGTAGTTGCGCTTGGGCGCTCTTCGCTTATATCTATAAAAGAACGCAAATTCCCAGGTACGTAGTTGCGCTTGGGCGCTCTTCGCTTATATCTATGAAAGAGCGCCCAAGCGCAACAACGTACCTGTTTATTTATATCTATGAAAGAGCGCCCAAGCGCAACAACATACCTCGACAATAAAACAAAAAATAACATTATCGACAACGATCTTACACCTAAATAGCAGCTTATTCAAGCAGTTTTTCAATCTCATCGCAGGCAACAAAAACACCATTTTGTTCTCCGACAATCCGCTGAAACTCGAATCCCAAGGCTGCAATTTTGGTTTGATATTCCTTGTGGGTTGCAAACACGACATCATGACCGCGTTTTCGCAATTCCAGGGCGATCGCTATTTTGGGATGCAGATCTCCTAAAGAACCAATTGTAGTAACAACAATTCGACTCACCCTCAAAACCTCTCGACTGGCATAACCTCTAGAATAACCCAGTTAATTGCACATTATATTTGTCAGGTGCAACCTCAGCACCGAGATGCCTATCTACAGGGGATAGAGGCGGTTTGGTATCCCCGGATTCCGGGAAATGTCGCCAACATAGCATAAATCGCTATAGCGGTTCTCAGAAAGATTCGCGGACGTTGTTGGGCTTCAGCCCTCTGAGTTTAAGGGGTTATGTAAGCTGTCAGTCATACCTCATCTTTTTGAGAAAGGCTATATATTTGACACAAACTTTTTGCCGTCATCAAAGCGCTGTGGCAAGTGCGCGTTACCCGTCCTCAACCCACTTTTTTGGGGAGCATCTCCCTTTTGTAAAAAGCATTTTTTTGTAGTGCGAGCGTCCCCGATCGCGTATTGTACAATACGCGATCTCTTGAGGTGCTCGCACTGTAAATGCAAAACTGAGATGCTTTCCTTTTTTGGGGTAGTTTAAAGGTATAAAATAAAACTCATCAGCGCTGCGTTTAAGATTTAAGTCATTAAAAAGAGGACTTTAGTCCTCACTACACACGGGATTTTCAAAGAATGAACTAAAATTATTTAATTCCCAGAGTGGTAACTTGTGAATCTAGCAAAAATTACCACTAAACTCATAACTCATAACTTTCCCGTTGCGGTAGCACTTCATAACTTACTTGCGTTTAGAAATTTCTGACAGCTTCCAATCTATGCTCACCATCAAGAAACGTTCTACAGCCTTTAAAGTATCTTGTTGGATATTTTGAATAAGTTGAAACGCATTTTCAGCCTGAACATTTGCCGAGAATTCGTCAGCGGTTGCTGGTGCTTTTTCCGATTGGGCTGGTTGAGAAGACGCCTCAAAGCTGACTTGTGGGTGCTGATTTTCTTTGTCGGTCATTTCTGAGTCACCTCCTTAAGTGATTAGATACATAACCATAACTACAAATAAAACTTATCTGTATCCGGGATTTGGGAAGTAAATTTTTTGGTACCAGAGAATCGCAGTTACCAAAAGAGTTGAAAGTTTTAAATTCGGTTATAAGATATCTTCAACAGCATTTATGCACTTTCCCTCAGAAACCTATTCTTTTTTGGTAAGTCCTGTTGAATTAATACCTCGTATTTTCCGATAAAATAACCGCGCTCCAGTTTTGAGTGAGGAATGCGAGTCCTCCCTGCAAACTAATTTCATTACCCTCGTGACCGCAGGCACGATATTACCAGACAGAATTGGTTAAAAGCCCGCACGCCTGCTCGGGAGAAATTAAAATCACGCTATTCATTACTCCAATCCTCTTCCTTCTAGGTAGAGGCCGCTCTTAAACTGTCAACTGTCAACTGTCAACTGTCAACTGTCAACTGTTGAAGCATTCCTAACTCACACACTGCCAGTGATGCACATCACTGAATTGTTATATTTACTTAACAGTAATATTTCCGAGATTCTGATATTGTTAAAGCTTAACAATTAATTTGACTCCGATCGCTCTCAAGCTGAAAGCAAGAATCTGGAAATTATTAAGAAACTGAAGGTGTAGAGTCGATGGCGATTTATGTTGATACTGCAATTGTAGCGGAAGCAATACGGGCGAGCAAGTTCGGGTGGATAGCGGGAATTACTACTAATCCCACACTTTTGGCAAAAAGCGAGCTATCTCCTGAAGAGACACTAAAACAACTGGCACAACTGATTCCTGGGGAAGTGTACTATCAGCTAACAGCATCGGATTTTGATGGGATGGTAGCAGAAGGAAAAGCGGCTTTTGCATTAATTGGGCAACAAACAGTTTTGAAAGTTCCAGCAACGGCGGCCGGCTTCCAAGCAGTAGCCCATTTGTCGCCGGAAATTCCCTGCGCGGTGACAGCTATTTACAGTGCAGCCCAGGCTGTTGTTGCCGCAGAAGCAGGCGCCAAATATGCGATCGCCTACGTGAATCGTGCCACCCGATTGTTGGGAGACGGTTTTGCCTTAGTGCGGGATATGGCAAATGTTTTGCAGAGAACGAATACAGAGATTTTGGCAGCTAGCATTAAATCGCCGGAAGAAGCAGTAAAGACTTTATTAGCCGGCGCCCATCATTTGACATTGCCTTTGGACGTGTTGCAAGCTATGACACTTCACGAATTGTCGCAGCAAACTGTGGATGAATTTGCCAAAAACGGGCGGGGAATTTTGGGATAATATCAAATCCCTTTGCACAATCTCTTGATTATTTGAAAATTGAAAATTGGGAATTGGGAATTGGTAATTGGTAATTGTTACTTCTTCCCTCTTCCTTCGATCAACTGTCAACTGTCAACGGAGAGGGCAGGCACGGGGGCACTGCCCCTACAACTGTCAACCGTCAACCGTCAACCGTCAACCGTCAACTGCCAACTGCCAACAGTCAACAGACTATGGCATTCGCCAAATTTTAATCGTGCGATCGGGACTGCCGCTGACCAAAGTCTTGTTATCTCTAGAAATAGCCACAGAATTCACAAACTGACCGTGACCAGAAAGAGTGTTTCTTTCTTTCCCCGTCTTCAAATCCCACACTATAATATCTCCGCCCCCGCTAATCAAACTGCGACTGTCGGGACTAAAGGCGATCGTCCTCACCCAGCTCGAATGGCCTTTAAAAGTGCGGGTGCGCTTCCCGTCTTGCACGTTCGACAAACGGATCGTATTATCGCTGCTAGCACTAGCCACAACTTGACCGTTCGGGCTAAAAGCCACAGCATTAACCGCACCCCCGTGACCCGTGATAATTCTTCTGACTTCTCCGGTGTCAAGATTCCACAAACGCACAGTCTTGTCCTCACTGCCACTAGCGAGAGTTTGAGCGTCCCGGCTCAGAGCGATCGCGTTTACTGCTCCGATGTGACCGGTCAAAGTCAGCAACCTGCTGCCGGTTTTGACATTCCACAAGCGAACAGTTTTGTCATCGCTGCCGCTAGCCAGATTTTGACCGTCGCTGCTGAAGGCGATCGCGTTGACAGGGGCTTTGTGAGCAGGAATTGTCCGCACCCGCCGCCCCGTCTTCAAATCCCACAAAATCACATTATTGTCGTTGCCGCCGCTGGCCAAAGTCGAACTGTCCGGGCTCACCGCTAGCGTGTTAACCGATTTTTTAGAATGCACCGGATTCAGAGTCCGCACCAGGCGTCCCGTCTTCAGATTCCAAATTCTAATCGTCCCAAAGCTGGCGCTGACCAAAGTTTGACCGTCCGGCGACAGGGCGATCGCATTTACACTTCCGACATTATCCAAACTTCTTTGCAAAAACTGACTGCTAGGCAAACTAGAAAGCAGCCACACCGGATTTGCCGGAAACACCCCGTAACGCATCGAACCATAAATTTGAGACGCGCCAATACCCAGCATCAAAACAGCAGCGCCCGCCACCAACTTCTTTTTCCAATCTAAAACCTCTTGCTCCGGCTTGTTCAAGCCACCAGAATTCAGAGGTTTGAGGCGGTTGATGGAAGTCTGCTTCGTCGCCCCAGACGCCCCGGAAGTTCCGCGAATTTTAGTTTGCCCCGTCGTCGGCAACTGAGTTGGTAACTGAGTTTCCGCACCGTCAAGATTAATTTCCTCCAAGCACTGCAAAACCATCTGCGGACTTTGAGGTCGATTTCCGGGAAAAGGCGCCATCAGGTAATCGATGACATTAGCCAAGGGGTCGGAAACCTGAGGAGCTCCTTTGCGCCACATTAATCTGCCCGTGCGGGGGTTTTCTGGGAACGCAGTCGGTGGCTTCCCAGTCAACAAATAAACAAAAGTGCGCCCCAGAGCAAAAAAATCCGACTGCGGAACAGCCTTGCCATTAGTTTGTTCGGGCGGCGTATAGCCAGGGGAAACAATACCAGTGACATTTTGCCCCTGGCCCACCTTAGCGAAATAAGTCGCCGACACTTCCCGAGCAGTGCCGAAGTCAATCAGCACTAGCTGCCCGTTCGGCTTGCACATAATATTGTGCGGCTTGATATCCCGATGAAAATAGTTGAGTCGGTGAACTTGGTCTAAAATTTCCGACAGTTGTTTGAGCCAGTTCAGAGCTTGTTCTTGACTGATCGGGCGGCCCCGATGTTTCAGCCAGTCTTGCAAATTGGCCCCAGCAATTTTCTCCATCACCAGACAGTGAAAAGACTCTGTGCTGTGAGCTGGCGAAAATGTAAAATAACCGTCGCGATCGACCTTTGGAATACCTGGATGTCTCAGCCTGACCAATACGTCGGCTTCTTGCTTAAACAGTTCTACAGCTTTGGGATGTTCTTTCAGCAGGACTTTGAGCACTCTTCGGGCGCCGTTGTCGTCCACTTCAAATGTTCTGCCAAAGCCACCGCCTCCGAGAGGCGCGACTAGCCGATATCTACCTTGCAACAAAAGTTCAGACCCGCAGTGGATGCACGCGGATTTACCAGAGTTGGCTGGATCGGAGGGATTCGGGCATTTGGGATTGAGGCAATAACTCACGAAGCCACATAACCCTGATTGAGGTTGCTCTATCAAGTTTTACTTTGGCACTCTCAGCACTTGCTTGTGACTGAGATTCTTGGTTCAACGAAGTCACTTGCTTGCGACTGGATTACTCCAGGTCAAGTAAAGGTGTCTTCTCCTCAAGCGTAAATTCCGGTATGCCCTACCGTACTCGATCGATCGTCTCGATCTAGTCAGGTTTTTGTTCAAATGCGAGTTTTCCTAGACGGCAACACCGATCGGTGTGACTGCGTACTCAACAATCCAGTTAAGTTTTTACGTTGTCTAGTTATACTCAATTTTCAACCTGCGACGATCGTATCACACCCAGTACAAGACTGATGAGCACTCTTGATTTAAATCCTTCGCGTCGCTAAAGTCAAGCGAAGTGAACTCTAGCTCGTTTTCCGCTTTCCATTGTACGATCGCTCCGGAGCACTCTGGAAGGAAGAAATAAAAGAGAGTGGGAGAGGGGGAGAGGGGGAGAGGGGGAGAGGGGGGGACAAACATTTGCCTAATGCCTTTTCCGTCTTCCTTCCTTTTGCTTTCTTCCCTCTTCCGGATGACGGCATAACTGATAGGTAATCGGGAATTCTTCTATCAGTTACATTCGTTAAATCCTGCACATTGCGAATAAGGCCGAACTTCCTTCTTCTTTCTTCCCTCGGAATTCCTTCTTCCCGATGACGGCATAACTGATGGGCGATCGAGAATTCTATCCGTTAAATCCCGCACATTGCGAATAAGGCAGAACTTCCATCTTCCATCTTCCATCTTCCATCTTCCATCTTTCTTCTTCCATCTTCCATCTTCCATCTTCCATCTTCCCTCTTCCCTCTTCCTTCTTCCTTCTTCCTTCTCTAGAATTTTAAACGAGTCCTTCGATGACCGGATGGAAGAAAAACGCCAACGCCAAAACCGCATAAGTAGCCAAGAGCAAAGTACCTTCGAGCCAGTTAGACTTGCCATCAGAACTGATAGAATTCGCAATCAGCACCGACACCGTAACCGCTACGAGGTCAAACGGGTTGAAGTTCAAGTCCATCGGTTTGCCCACGATATAACCCACCAAAACCAACACCGGGGCAACAAACAAAGCAATTTGCAAGCTCGATCCCATAGCCACAGAAACCGACAAATCCATTTTATTTTTCATCGCCACCGTCACCGCCGTCGTGTGTTCGGCAGCATTGCCAATAATCGGCACTAAAATCACCCCGGTAAACAGTGATGTCAGCCCCAAACGCGCCGTCGCTTCTTCTAGAGTACCAACCAGGAGTTCTGACTCGATCGCCACCATGACGGTACAGGCCAACAGTACCGAAATCCACAACGGTAGATTCACCTTGTGGTCGGAACTCTCTGGTGCTAAGTTACTTTCGGCTAATTCTTCGAGACCTTCGACTTCTGCCACCCCTACATCGTAAAGATAACTGTGGGTTTTCATCGAAAACAGCAGAGTCAGCACGTAGACAATAATCAGGACTATAGCAACAGCGCTAGAAAGATTTTGCATAGTTTGTGGAGGGATGCCCCTAGAGGTAACCTGAACCGCCGTCGGCACCAAAATGGCAATCACAGCTAAGTTCATCGCCGAAGCATTCAACCGCGCGACTGTTGGCTGAAATTCTTGTTCTTTGTAGCGCAAGCCGCCTAGCAGCATGGCAAATCCCATCACCAGCAGTAAGTTGCTGATAATTGAACCGGTGATGCTGGCCTTAACAACATCTATTAATCCGGCGTTGAGGGCGACGATGCCGATAATCAATTCCGTGGCATTTCCGAAGGTAGCATTCAGCAAACCCCCCAAGTTGGCGCCGAGGACAACGGCGATTTCTTCAGTAGCCGTACCCATCCAGGCGGCTAAAGGGACGATGGCTAGGGCGGAGGTGATGAAGATTGTGGAGGATTCCCAGCCGAGAAAGTGTCCGGCGATGGAAACTGGGATAAATAGCAGCAGGCTGGAAATTATGTTGGTTGTGTTTAGCATTTAAATTCTGAAAAGCTCCCAACCGTCAATCATAGCCTGCCAAGAAGTTTAGTTAAGGGGGAGGGGGAAAGGAATTCGGTGTTGGTTTAAGGTTGAAAGCTGGGGGTGGGCGATCGCACTTACTCGCGTTTTTTGGTCAGAAGTTGGCGAAGATAGTTAATAAAATTGAAAAGGGCGATCGATAATTTGAAATTTACCAGAAAGAATTGGTTGAAAGCCCGCCCGCCCGATCCGGAGAAATTAAGATCGGACTATTCATTACTCCAATCCTCAAACTTAAGGGTAGAGTTCGCTCTCAAACTGTCAACTGTCAACTGTCAAGCGGTCAACTGTTGAATCAGCCCAGAACTAAACTGCTACAAAGATAAATTGCCTGTTTTGAAGATGAGATCGTGCGCGAGTATCAAGATATCTGACAGTTCGTGGCGAGAGCTAGAATTCGATGCCAGAATTAGAGTGTCAACGAACAACCAACAGCTATATCGTTCCAGGAGTTTTGTCAACATGAATTCACCTGACATGACACGAGATATTGCTTCAGAAGATTTGTCGATCGCCAATCCGGCCGCTTATCCCGAAGTTACGCAACAGCTATCGGAAAACGTAATTTTCACCACAGTCGATGACCTTTACAACTGGGCAAAAATGTCCAGCCTGTATCCGTTGATGTTTGGCACTGCTTGCTGCTTCATTGAGTTTAGCGCCATGCTCGCTTCCCGCTTCGATTTGGATCGATTAGGTGTATTTCCCCGAATGTCTCCCCGACAGGCAGATTTGATGATTACCGCCGGCACAATTACGATGAAGTACGCTCCGGTTTTGGTGCGGCTTTACGAACAAATGCCCGAGCCCAAATACGTGATTGCTATGGGCGCTTGCACGATTACGGGCGGAATGTTTAGTGCAGATTCTCCGACTGTTGTGCGCGGTGTGGACAAGCTAATTCCGGTAGATGTTTATATACCTGGATGTCCGCCGCGGCCAGAAGCAATCATGGATGCGATCGTCAAACTCCGCAAGAAAATTGCCAACGAAAGCTTGCAAGAACGGCAAAAGACGGAACCAACCCACCGCTATTACACCCGCCCTCACCGGATGAACGTTCTGCGGGTAATTCACGACGGAAAATACCTGGAAACCCATCAGGTGCCGCCTGAACTTGTCGCATCGGGATTGCCTGTTGTACGGGAGTTGGAATCGATTCGGGCGATCGAAGTTTAAGTATGATTGAAATTCAAATCTTCCACGATTCTCACCGAATAATATCATCTCCGCAGCCAAGACCACAATAAACAAGGTTTGTAGTGAGGACTTTAGTCCGCATAATTTGAGGACTAAAGTCCTCACTACGAACCGTTGCAAATCACTGTTAATTAACCAGACACCATATGAAATGGATTTTTGTATTCGATTAGCTAGCTTAAAAGATATTCCTAAGCTGACAACTTTAATTCCCGATTCTGCTAGAGCTTTGCAAGCAGACTACTACACTTCTGAGCAGATTGAAGGTGCAATCGGCACAGTCTTTGGAGTTGACAGTCAACTGATTCAAGATCGAACATACTTTGTTGCTGAGCGCGATCGCCAAATTGTCGGTTGCGGTGGTTGGAGCCAGCGAAAAACGCTTTATGGAGGTGATTCAGGCAAAAATAATCAAGAAGACAGCCTGCTCAACCCAGACAGCGACTCAGCAAAGATTCGGGCATTCTTTGTCGATCCAGTATGGGCGCGTCAAGGAATTGGCAGTCAAATTATGCAATCCTCTGAACTGGCTGCTGAGCGTGCTGGATTTAAGGATGTGGAGACGATCGCAACGCTGGCAGGAGAGCCATTTTACACAAAATTTGGCTATCGGGCGATCGAGCAATTTGAAATTCCGCTCCCAAACAATCAGTTTCTCCCCGTTGTCCGTATGTTTAAGATTTTTCTGTGCAGCCGATAAATCAGTAACGATCGAATCAGTATGAAGGTTGTGTCACTAATTTACAATAGAAAATACCTGGAAACTTCAGCAGATCTGATTTCGCATGGTCTTGACAACAAAGTTGACTATTTCTGGGTCTCCTTTCTTCAAATGATCGCCTAGTGATATAATGTCTATGTATTGCCCTGCAATGATAGCTATACATAATAATACTTAGGAATGTTTCAGCCATGCCTCTACAAGAAGAAATTGACAAAACAAGGCAAGAAATTCGGACAGATAGCTACTCAATGTCTATTGGCGAGTGGATCAGCCTTTATGAAAATAATGAAATCGATATTCACCCAGATTTTCAAAGGTTTTTTCGGTGGTCTGATTATCAAAAATCAACTTTTATAGAATCAATTCTTTTAGGCATACCAATTCCACCAATTTTTGTTAGTCAAAGAGATGATGGAATTTGGGATGTGATCGATGGTTTGCAGAGACTCTCAACCATCTATGAATTTGTCGGTCTTTTGAAGCCCGAGAATCAAGAGCCAGATACATCTTTTATCGCTTTACAAAAAACTACTTATTTGCCTTCATTACAAGGAAAAAAATGGGACGATCCAAACGATAAAAATAACTCTTTCACTCAAGCACAGCGTCTATTGATAAAGCGATCCAAGATAGCAGTCAATATAGTTGAAAAAGAAAGCGATAAAATGATTAAGTACGAGCTATTTCAGCGACTCAATACAGGAGGCTCAATTGCTACACCACAAGAAGTAAGAAACTGCATTCTTTTAATGTTGAATAAAGATTTGTATAATTTGATGCGTTCACTGGCAGATCGCGAGTCATTCAAAAGCTGCATTGCTTTGAGCGATCGACTCTATGAAGAACAGTATGATATGGAATTAGTATTGCGTTTTATTCTTCTCTTTGACCAAGATGATGAAAGTCTTAAAAAGTTAGGTGGTGATGTCAGCGAGTTCCTAACCGCTAGAATGCGAGAAATGGCTCTGAAAAAAGATTTGGATAGCAGCCACATAGAGAGAGCGTTTGATGTGACTTTCAATATGCTTAATGAAGCTATGGGAGACGATAGCTTCAAGCGATATAAATCAGATCAGGATAAATTCGTGGGAGGCTTTCTATTATCTGCCTATGAGGTGGTAGCACTAGGAATTGGATACAACTATCAAAATCCGATTCCAACCGACGAAATACCTAATCGTATAAAATGTATTTGGTCAGATCCAATTTATAAACAATGGTCTGGAGCTGGAGTGAATGCAGCAAGACGCTTACCCTATCTGATTCCGCTGGGTACAAAGGTATTTTCACCTTTATGAGCATCCGAACAGCAGAAGAATTAAGTGACAGACTGGCTACGGATCTTTCTTGGCGAAAAAAGGAACTTTCAGAAATGAAATCTATGGTAGAAGCGAAAAATGTTTCCGATCAAAGACATAAAGCATTAGTTCGAGGTGGAGTATGTATTCTCTATTCCCATTGGGAAGGTTTTGTTAAGTTAGCAGCGAACTCTTATCTAGAATATGTAATCTCAAAAAAGCTTACTTATCAGGAGCTTTCTAGTAATTTTTTAGCTTTGGCGATGAAAGAAAAACTTAAGGAAGCAAAAGAGACAAATAAGCCATCATTGTATATACCTGTTTGTGACTTCTTTATTTCCGAATTGAATCAGAGATGTATCCTACCTAAAGATGTAATATCTACTGCATCGAATCTATCTTCTGAAATTTTAAAGGAAATAACTTATATTCTGGGAATTGATTTTTCAATCTACTCTACTAAGTCGGTATTAATTGATACTAAGCTTTTGAAGACAAGGAACGAAATTGCACACGGAAATTATTCGGTGTTTGATAGGGATGAATATCTAGAGTTACACAGAGAAGTTATAGGAATGCTGGATATATTTCGGAACCAAATAGAAAATGCTGCTATTGAGAAAAAATTTATGCAGAAGTGCCCTTAGATAGAGATGCTGCACGCCGAACAACTTTATCGGTGAATACGTTACCCTCGTTGAGGTGCTAGAATTAGCAAAATAGCTGTTTAAACCTATGATATTAGAAGTTGCAATTCTTGATGTTAAACCTAATATGGCTGCTGAGTTTGAAATAGCTTTCAAAACAGCTTCAGCTATTATATCTTCTATGCCGGGGTATATCTCGCACGAGCTGCAACGCTGCATAGAAAACACAAATCGTTATATTTTGTTGGTGCGGTGGCAGAGTTTGGAAGACCATACTGTGGGATTCCGAGAATCGCCAGATTATCAAAAGTGGCGTTCCTTATTGCACCATTTTTACGATCCATTTCCGACAGTCGAACATTATGAAGTCATTTTGTCATGACTTACGTATTAAGACTAAAGAAACCGGATTTTTCACCTAACATGAAGGCTACAGCGAAAAGTTTTTGTCAAAAAGCCCGGTTTCTAACCTCCGCTGCATCCAGGAGTATTTGCAAAGTTTTAAGTCTAAAGCATGGAGGAAATTTCAAATGATTGATATAGGTTTAACTCACATCGCACTCCCAGTTTCCGATGTTGAGAAAAGTATTGAATTCTACTCGAAGTATGCTGGGATGCAGGTCGTTCACCGCCGGATTGATGCAGCAGCAGGTGTTGCTGTCGTATGGCTTTCTGACGGCACTCGTCCTTTTGTAATTGTGCTCATTCAGACAAACTCTGTACATCCAGTTTTGTCTCCGCTGGCACACCTTGGGGTTGGTTGCAAGAGCAGGGAATATATGGATTCTCTATGCGATAACGCACGTCAAGAAGGCGTACTGGTTGATGAACCAAAAGATTCTGGATATCCGATCGGCTATTGGGCTTTTTTGCGAGACCCGGACGGCCATACTCTGGAACTATCCTACGGGCAAGAAATTGGATTTACGGTGGAGAAGGTTGGCTGAAAATAGGCTGTGCAGGGGCTTCACTGCACTTGCACAGCACGGTGAGGGCGGACGAAAGGGGGCGGGACAGCAGTCGCATATAATTGGAATAGTCCTGAACGGTAAATGTGCCATGCAGCATCATCAACCGTCAATTGCTCGATCGCCCCGCGAGTATGTGAGTCTGTTTCCCCGTCCACCGCACTTGACCAGTTTTGCAACGCAGTGGCAAGGAATCTCAGTGATTACCATGCGACAGTCACCCTACGAACTTCCCGAAGTTTGCATTCCACTGGATGGCGTTGGTATCTTTACAAGTTGCAATGTCTCAGAACGATCGATCGATGGCATTTCTAAGAGCGAGTCAACTAATGTTGGAGATATTGTAGTTGTTCCTGCGAATATTGGTCATAGCGTTCGCTGGTTCACTGAAGGAGAGATGATTGTCATTGGGCTAGATACTTCTTTGGTTGCCCGTGCGATCGATGATGCAGCCTATTTCACTCAAACCGAACTATTGCCCCATTTTTCTACGCCCGATCCTTTGGTGTATCAACTTGGTTTGTCGCTTAAATCTGTTCTCGAACAAGATCCTGCTGGCAGTCGCTTGTATGCAGAAACCGCAGCGGCAATGCTGTCGGTACATCTACTGCAAAAGTACGGTAAACGGAAACTGGAATTTAAAGACTACACGGATGGATTGCCTCGGTCTATACTGCGTCAAGTTATTGAGTATATTGAAGCAAATCTCGGTGGCGAGTTAGGATTGGCAGACTTGGCGGCAATTGCCAATCTGAGCCCGCACTACTTTACGCGCTTGTTTAAGAAATCCACTGGATTGACGCCACATCAATTTGTGATTCGGTGTCGGGTGGAACGGGCAAAAACTTTACTGCTAGCTGGAAAAGAGTCGATCGCGGAAATTGCCCAACAAGTTGGATTTGCCAATCAAGCGCATTTGAACGTTCACATCAAGCGATTGTTGGGTGTCACCCCAAAAATGATTCTCGAACACCGCAAGAATCTATAAAAAATCGCAAGAATCTAAAAGATGGAGAGGGGCGAGCCTTACTATGTTGGTAGTAGTCCATCAGGATGTGTACCTGACAACTCTACACAGATTCTTGTATCCCCAAAGTCGCTCTCAGGGCAGCGTCATTACACTCCCATTTAGTCCACAACTACAGATCTCAAGAGAGGTTTTATGATCCATCACATTTCCGTTTCCGCTCAAAACCCCCAGCACGTCGCCCAAGTCCTGGCAGAAATCCTCAAAGGTCAAGCGGTGCCCTTTCAAGTTCATCCAAACAGCTACATGGTCATCGCGATGGATGAACACGGTACAGCCATTGAAGTCTTGCCTTCGGGAGTGGAAATCAGTCCGGGTTCCGGGCCGGATGGGTGCAGTTTTATGCACAATCCTCAAGCGTCTCAATTGACAGCAACTCATGCCGCCGTGTCCGTCCCTAGCAGTCAAACTGAAATTGAACAGATTGGGAAGCGAGAAGGTTGGCGGGTTGTCCGCTGCGATCGCGAATCTTTCTTTGATGTGATTGAGTTCTGGGTAGAAAACCATTTGCTGATAGAACTCCTAACGCCAGAGATGACCGCCAAATATTTGGCATTCACTCAACAGCCGGATGTGCTGAAGAACTTTGTAGCTGCACCCACTGAGGCGATCGCGTAAATTACGAGAGGCGCAAGCAGACAACTAAAATTAATTACGCGACTCGTGCGGCAAGTATCTCCGAATTCTTAAATAATTCGGAGATATTAATTGTTGGTAATTTTTATATTTTTAACGGGTATCTCTCCCAATGAACATCTCTATTCGACTGCTTCAAAAAAATGAGTTATCGACGGCTGAACATATTTTTAGACTAGCGTTTGGTACTTTTATTGGATTGCCTGAACCCAGATTTTTGTGCTGATATGAACTATGTTCGCACGCGATCGCAAATCGATCCGACAGCGGCTTTTGCCGCCGAGGTTGATGGGCAGCTAGTTGGCTCAAATATAGCTATTTGTTGGGGGAGTGTCGGTTTTTTTGGGCCGCTGAGCGTTCATCCTGACTTCTGGGGTCGAGGTGTTGCTCAACGTTTGATTGAATGTGCGATCGACAAATTCTCAAAATGGGGGACGGTACAGGCGGGTTTATTTACTTTTCCCAACAGCCCAAAACACCATGCGCTGTATCATAAATTCGGGTTCTACCCGCGTTTTCTGACATTTATAATGGTAAAACCCATTGAGTCGGTTGAGTTGGACTTACCAGTCACAAAATACTCTGAGCTAAGTCTACAGGAGCGATCGCACTTTCTGAAAGAATGTTATCAACTGACAGATGCTATTTATCCAGGGCTGGACTTATCGCGGGAGATTTTGGCTGTTGACGCTCAAAACTTGGGCGATACGGTTTTACTGTGGGATGACAAAGGTTTGGCAGGATTTGCTGTTTGTCATTGCGGTGCGGGTAGCGAAGCTGGTTCTGATGTATGTTACGTCAAATTTGGAGCTGTGCGATCGGGAGTGCAAGCAGGCGAACTGTTTGAACAGTTGCTCGATGTCTGTGAAGCCTTTGGGGCGAGTCAAAAAATGTTGCGTCTCAGGGCTGGAGTGAATACGAGCCATGATGGCGCTTATAGCAGAATGGTCGATCGCAATTTTCGCACTGAAAGTACAGGTTTAGTAATGCACAGACCCAACGATCCCGGTTACAATCGACCGGAGGTTTTTGTATTGGATGATTGGCGCTAAGGCAAACAAGTTTGACGATTTTTTTAGTTCTTGAGGCAATTTTACTTCTTTTTAATTGGATCGTCATTTTGGTAATAATTTCAGCGTTCAAAGACTGAGCCTCAACAGTAAGGTAAGAGATAGCTTGCCAAATATCGTTAATATTACTTTGGACGTTTAACCCCTCCTCTCCGTTTAACTTGAAAGCCATACAAATAGATTTCAGGCATATTAATACGTCCATCAGAACGAGTTTCTACAACCCCAAGTAGAAGTAAATATTGCAAAAATTCTTCAGGGTTAGTGGTGGGTGGTTGTTTTTCCAGTTGTTCACTCCATTTGGTTGATTTAACTGCATCTAAAAACTTCTCCCTTGGTATGGGAGCTTCTAGACCAACTAAACTCGTTTTGAGAGATTCTAACCAGGGATACTCATCTTGCAATTCCCTGATTCGATCTTCTGAGGTACGTGTTAAAGCCGCCTGCAAGTCAGAAGGTTGCAAAAGTTCTTTAGTGTCTTCCACAATAGAGTTCGATTCCCTTCTATCTTTTGCTGATAATGCAAATAACTTCAGAAAAGAACGTGGCGCAATTCTACCGCCAGCATCCTGAAGGTGATTAGGAATCCAACGATAGGTAATTCCTTTTTTAGGATTAGCCCCCATATACTTACCAATCATCTTTTCGATAAGTTCTTCAAACAATTTCTCGTTTGATGTTGCAGTCCATCCCAAGCTAGTTCTGTTTTCAATAATCAACTCTGGGATTTTTTGTAAATATTCTGTCATTTCAGGGCCAGAGTTCGCCAGTCGTTTGACAAAAAGTTGATAAAGCCATGAAGGTTTCCATTCCAATTCAACCTGATGACCTCGCAGTTTGGAAGCATCGGGAAAACTCAAAAATTCCTCTCGAAATAAATCGGTACGCAAAAATATTTTGGGGCGTATTCTCTCCCAACGTCGCCATCTATCTAGCCACAAAGCTAAAAGTTGACGAATGGGATTTGCTAAGGCCATGTAGGAAGTAACTAATCGATCTAATTCATCATAAGTGACAAATAACCAATCATCAGTCTCAAGGAGTTTTTCGTCTAATTTATCTAAGACATAATTTAAATGTTCAATATTTTTATTGACTAGGGGCAGCCACTCTGACAATAGAGATAATTTCCCTTTGAGGACATTAACGATTTCCGGTTCTATTGCTTCAAGAAGAAAATCTTTTAGCTTAAATTCTTCTTGCTCTAGGATGACACCTAACATTAAACCGATCCAGAAGCTACGCCATTCAATATTTGTAGCTTCTTGCATTTGACGCTCAACAATGTCTGGTATGGGAAATCGCTTTTCTGCTGTGCGAGTCCGCCCAAAGCCAGCTATCCACGTCGTTTGGCTCAAAGGAGGTAATCCTCTAATTCTCAAACTTTCAACCAAGGCTTCCCGTCCAGAAGGGATGGCTAGTAAACGGAATAATTCTGTTTTTCCTACCCCGCGTCCTCCTAGTATTAACAAGATATTGGGTTCTAAAGCATAGCGATAATTTGGAATCGGTAAGAAATTTTTTAAGAACTTCTCCTCATTATCACTTTCGTGCTCAGCCGTACCCATTCCGGGAGCAATTTCACCGATCAATTCTAGTAGTTTTTGTTGGTTAAATTCACTCATTTTTTGATGCTTGTTTATCTACTTTTTTCAAGGTTAAAATTAAATATTTCGCATAATTTTCTAGCAATATCCTGATAAGGGGAATTAGTCATTATCCTTACAATGTCTGACAGCCGACTTGCTTCTTCAGGGGTTAAATTACGGATAAATAGGGCTATGTCTCCTCGTAGATTTTCCTGATATGGTATAACAAAAGGGGTAAATGGCTCCCCTATATTAGTTGAATTAGGAACAGTTTCATCTTCAGAATAATAGTTATCTTGAAAAATCGTATAGGCTTGTTCTCGAAATCCTGCTAACTCTTGCTCCCTGCCCGGTATTCCTAATGCTGGAGCCATCGAATGTACGAGAATTAATGGTAAACGCTGATCGACTCCAGGGCTTGCTAAATGGCGTATTACATGAGTTAGTCCCGCCCAACTTTGGCGTGATTGAGTTCCAAAGATAACTGCTGCATGGGAAAGATTGGCAATCGCCAAGCCACCAATATCGTGAAAACCAGCCCGCGCATCCATTAGAATAAAATCTAAAGGTTTTGCTGCACTTTGTAATTCTTTTAACATATCTCCCATTGTACTTCGCAGTTCACCACCGACGAGATTCTGAAAATCCAATCGTGCTAATTTTTCTAAGTAATCTCGATCTACTGTACCCGCCGGAAGTAATTTCAGGTCTTCGCCATTATCTCCTAGCAAAGTTGGTTCAGTAAGATTTTTGATGTGAGTGCTAAGTTTCCAATCGTTTCCTTGAATCTTCTTTTCTAATAAATAATCAATTACACCAGGATTATTGGAGTTGTCTGGTGAAAAAATTGTAGCAAGACCGGGTGCTTCTAAATCGAGGTCAACAATGGCAACTCGATGACCGTTACGGGCTAAAGTTAATGCAGTAGCAACGAGGGTACTGGTTCGTCCGACACCTCCTTTGAATGAGAAAAAAGATACGATCGCAGGCTTACGCTTTTCATAGACTAATTCCTCTTTCCAAGGTGGTTCACCTACGTTGTTATCTGTCCAGGCCTGTTTAGCAATGTGACGCTCAAGAACATACCATCGAAGCGAATCTGATTCATCATCCCAAGGGGCAAAAACTCTTTCTTTCTCGATAGTATCAATTAAGGCTTTGTAAGCATCATTTTCTCCCGCTGGCAACCAGATATCAGTGCCGTAATAAGGGCCAAGTTTTTGAGAAAGAAGCTGAGCGAGGCCAGTAGTATTAACTTCTTGTGGTTTTTGACCTTCCGATAAATTAAGAAAAAGTCTAATTTTTCCATTGACATCACGAATAATGGTGACAGACTGAAGCTTAGGCACAAGTTCAGATACAATGCTTGGTTCATTAAAACATTCCTTTACTCGCTCAAATGTTTCACCAAAAGCGATCGTCATGTGTTAAATATCCTTGCTGGAAATTGAGCCATTTAGCACTAATTTGGGGATGATTTCTCGGTAAATTTCTTCGGCACGTTGAACAGCTAACTTTGCTTCTTCCTCAGTCCAAAGCTGAGACTTGGCGTATCTCCTCTCTGGGTGATCTTGGGCTAGAACAGTGCCAGCTATTCTTGAAGCAGGAAGTTGCCGATCCAAAATGGGATAAAGAACCCGCAAGCGTTCCATTGCTCTTCCATCAAGTTCCTGGAGGTCGTGTCCATACTTTTTTACGGCACCTTTATCATCTTTAAAGTATAGCTCCACAAGTAGTTTAAATGAACATTCCACGACATAGGCAGCAAGGTAAACAGCGTTGTCCCAGCGTTGGGTTTGCAGGAGAATTTGGGCATCCTGTAAATGCCTGCCTGCTGAGTTGGAAAACGACTCTTGCATTGTCTATGTAACCAATACTTCGGACAGTTGCAGTATAATCATTTTCTGGATTAGTCCGGTACAGTCCTCCGCAATGTCTACGATCGCCCCCGATACCATCCAAATGAACTTTCGGGAGGAGAAGCACAGCAACAGTACAGTAAAGCGGTGCAACAGACCCCTCAGCAGCCAAAATTTTGGCTGTTGAGGGGTTTCACCCTGTTGTTAACTTTCAGCAGCACAACTACCATCGATCGCCAAAGATTAAATTTTTCCGGGGAAAACTTGCCATTTAATGAATAAGACTTTAAAATGCAGCAATGTAAATATAAACTCTCAACGAGCAGCCCTGCACGCACTAACCTGAAATGGGTCGAAAGTGCCACAAAGCAGCAACAGCTAACTTTTATAACTCTTTCAACAGCAAAGCATTGGCAGAAAAACTCAGGGATCGACGGTTGATATATTGCAACGAATGCTTTGCTCGAAATACTACAAATGAATCAAAAATTATCTGGCAAAATTTAGCACCTACAGATGCCTAGCCCAAACGCCTGCTGCGTAAGGTTTAACTTACTGATTAGGCTGGTTTTCATGTCTTTAACTACTTGAGGATTCGATCGCATGGTTTCGATTTCTAAAACTCAGTCCGACTTGCTCTCTGTGTCTGCGCCAACGGTGACGGCTGCCACCCAAAGCACCGCCGCTACAGCAACTGGAGTGTGTATCACGGTTCACGGTCACTTTTATCAGCCACCTCGGGAAAACCCTTATCTGGACGCGATCGAACGCCAAGCCAGTGCGTCTCCCTTCCATGACTGGAACGAACGCATTGACAACGAGTGCTACCGCCCGAACGCCTTTGCGCGCATACTCAACGATCGCGGTGAAGTCGCGGGGATCGTCAACAACTACGAATATCTCAGCTTCAACATCGGCCCGACCCTGATGAGCTGGCTGGAACGCTACGACAGTTCAGTCTACCAGCGGATTCTGGAAGCCGATCGCAAAAGCTCTCAACGCCTCAACGGTCACGGCAACGCGATCGCCCAAGTGTACAATCACATCATCATGCCGCTGGCGAACGAGCGAGACAAATACACCCAAATTCGCTGGGGGATCGCAGATTTTCGCTCTAGATTCGATCGCCATCCCGAAGGAATGTGGCTCGCCGAAACCGCAGTAGACTACGCCACCCTGGAAGTTTTGGTGGCTGAAGGCATTCGTTTTATTGTCTTAGCCCCCTCCCAAGCCGAACGCTGCCGCCCGCTAATCGGGCAAAACCAAGAAGGACAACAAGAAACAGATGGCGAATGGCACGAAGTCGGCGGCGGCCAAATCGATCCGACTCGCCCCTACCGCTGCTATTTGAAGCCGGAAATGCGCTTGATGGCTGACCACCAACTTTCGCCCCTGAGCACTTACCACTTTACTCGCGGACACGGCCAGCAGTCCTCAGCCCCAAATCCTAACACTCCCTACATCGATATCTTTTTCTACGACGGGCCGATCTCGCGAGATATGGGTTTCAACGACGTTCTCAGCAGCAGCAACCACTTGGCGGGGCGCTTGGGTCAAGCAGTGCGGGGAGACCACAGACCGGCTCAATTAATCTCCGTGGCGACAGATGGCGAAACTTTCGGCCACCACAAAAACAGTACGGAAAAATGTCTCGCCTACGCTTTCACAGAAGAGTTTCCCCGCCGCGGCTGGACTGTGACAAATTATGCTCATTATTTAGGTCAAAATCCCAGCACTTGGGAAGTGGAACTCAAACCGGTGACGGCTTGGAGTTGTTCTCACGGGGTCGATCGCTGGCAAGATGATTGTGGGTGCGGTGGCGGTGGCGGGTGGCACCTCCTGTGGCGCAAGCCTTTGCGCGATACTCTAAATTGGCTGCGCGATCGACTGATTCCGATTTATGAGGAAGCGGGGCGCAAGCTGTTTCGCGATCCCTGGAAAGCTAGAGATGAATATATTGATGTCATCCGCGATCGATCGCCCGCTAACGTTGACAGTTTCCTCCAACGCCATCAAATTCGCGAACTCGATGCCGCCGAACAGGTAGACGCCCTGCGCCTCCTGGAAATGCAGCGCCACACTTTGTTAATGTTCACTAGCTGCGGCTGGTTTTTTGAAGAAGTCTCTCGCCCCGAAGGCGTGCAAATTTTGCGCTACGCAGCCAGGGCGCTGGAATTAGCCGGGGAAGTTGCTGGTGTGCACCTCGAAAAGGATTTTATCGATCGACTAGCCCTAATACCCAGCAACGTTGACTCTTTCAAAACGGGTGCAGAAGTTTACCGCCAACTGGTGACGACGGCCCAAGTCAGTCTCAAACAAGTAGCCGCCCACTACGCGATTAGTTCTCTGTTTGCCAAATATCCCCGCGAACAGCGAGTTTACTGCTATCAGGCCGAACAGGAAGATTTCCAAATTCAGCGCATGGGTTCGATGACTCTGGCCGTGGGTCAATTGCAGTTAACCTCGGAAATTACCCGGGAAACAGAGGTTTTTGTGTTTGCTGCATTCCACCTCGGGGGCTGGGACTTCCACTGCTGCATTCAACCTTTCGGCAGCCGCCGGTCTTACACTATGCTCAAAGAGCGGTTGTTTGGAGTTCTGGAAGAAGCTTCGGCGGCCCACGCGATTCTGGAAATGGTGCGGTTGTTTGGGGATCAGTCCTTTAGCTTGCGGGATTTATTTGCTGAGGAACGCCACCGCATCGTGCAGTTGCTGAGTCAGGAAAATTTGACTCGCTTGGATCAACTTTACACTCAGGTTTATCGGGAAAATTACGGGGTGATGATGGCTTTCCACCGCGACGAGTTGCCGGTGCCGCTAGAGTTGCAGGTGGCTGCTGAGGTGGCTTTGGGACACCGCTGTTTGACGGCGGCGAAGGCGCTGGAACTGGAAACGGAGGACGCGGAGTCGCTGCTGGCGGAAATTGAGGCGATCGCCACTGAAGCTGGCAACCTCCGCAGCCGGTTGAATGTTCCTGAAGTCAAGCAAATTTTGGAACGGCTGGTTTGGCGTTCTCTAGACACGCTACTGCAAGCAGGATCCGGCGCGGACGAACGATCGTCTGTCAAGTTAGAAGCTGATATCCGCTACATCGAGCGTTTGATAGCTGTGGGCGATCGGCTGAGTCTGGGTTTGTGTTTGGACAAATCCCAGGAACTCTATTTCGATTCTCTGTACAGTCAAATTGTGCCTCTGTGTTTGGGCTGGCTGCAACGGCAAGCTGCTTCGACGGGCGATAATAAGGTTGACCCTGTTACCTTGGATACCGCCAGCTCAGAGGGCGGCTGGGAGTTGCCTTCGATCCGGCAGTTGTTGGAGTTGGGTCAAACTCTTGCCGTTGATGTTGAGTGTTGGTTGGATCAATTAAGCCGATCGCTCGTCGATTAGCCTGCATCAATTCCGGCACAGCAGAATCCGCCCGATCGGTTTAAATGCCGATCGGGCGGTGGGGATCGAATCAGAGTCGATCGGCATTCAGGCTTCCCGGAATCGAAGTACCGACAAACAACCGCCAATTTTCTTTGAGTATTCGCTCTACTTCTGTGGGAAGATGAAAAGACTGTCCCCAAAGCCTAAAGGTGTTCTGCACTTGCAGGCTTTGTAGAGTTTTGAAGAAAGAAAACTAAATTTTTACCTATGAAAATTGGCGATCGCGTTTGCGTTAAAAACTCTGTTGTTGTCTACCACCACCCGGAAAATCGCAGTCAACCAGTTGAGATTAAGGGTATGGAAGGAGAAGTCGTGGCGATCGTTCACGAATGGCAAGGCAGACCAGTCAGTGCTAATTGGCCGGTGCTAGTTCAGTTTGACAAAAAATTTCGAGCTCACTTCAAAGAAGATGAAGTAGAATTGGTTTCTGCTGAAGCCTAGCTTTAGTATTGTTTTGTTCTGTTAGATCCCCGACTTATTTAATAAGAAGTCGGGGAGCTGGTTATTATATTCTGGACGATCGATTGATTATAATAATATGTCGGCAGGGACGGGTTTTTGAGATGGTCATTTGAGATTGTCAATTATTGGCGGGTATTGTTGGTGAAGTGAATGTTTTCAACGTGTAGTTTTCAATTCCTCTAGAGGAGTTTTGATCGTATTTGTACTGGAATCTGATTGCTTGAGACGATAGCCCATACTGTGAACTGTCTCAATTAAATCTTCAGCAGATCCCGCAGCTTTGAGTTTTTGACGCAAACCTCTAATGTGAACCTTGACAGTATTTTCTTCTGGAGGAGATTCCAACGACCAGACGTGTTCGATCATGACACTTCGACTGAGAACGCGGCGACCATTTCGCAAAAGCAGTTCCAGAAGCGCGTATTCTTTGGGCGTGAGATGCAGTGGAGTTTTCCTGTAGGTGACTTCATAGGTGCTGGGGTTGAGCCGAATTTCTTCCCATTCTAAAATCGGCCCAGAAGTGCTACTACCTCGACGCAATAAGGCTCGAATCCGAGCAAATAGTTTTTGCAAGTCCACGGGTTTGACTACATAATCATCAGCCCCAGCATCCAGCCCATTAATTTCATCACTGAGGGTGTCACGGGCTGTGATCATGAGGACAGGCATAGTATAGCCGTGCGATCGCAATCGATGGCAAAGGCTAATTCCATCGAGTTCTGGTAACATCAAATCTAGTAGCAGCAAATCATAGTTGAGCATCTTTGCTTGATGCCATCCAGATTCCCCATCGGTAACTATATCAACAACATAGCGCTGGTCTGTCAAGGCTTCTGCCAAGGTTTCTGCAAGGCGCAGATCGTCTTCAACCAAGAGAATCCTCATAATAAAGAGGCTGGGGGAAAGTACAAAACCACTTAGTAAATTACCCACCGCCAATTGTTTCGTGCTTACGCACTCACAATATGGCGGGGGCTTTCAATAGCCCTGAGATGGTCGTGCAAAGAGCAAGACAATCCCGAACCTTTAGGCTGATTTACGACAGCCCCAAGAGCAGCAATATTCCGGCTGCCATTCAAATCCGCATCACCAATCCAGCCACAATGTCCACAAGAAAACTTTTTACCACTCCGATAGGATTCACCACGAACGGGATGAATATGGTTGCAATTGTGGCAAGTTTGGCTGGTATATCTAGGGTCGATAAATATAAGATGTACGCCATGCTTAATCGCTTTATATATCAATAATTGTCGCAACTGGAAAAACGCCCAACTATTACTCAACCTTCGCTCTTTCTTGGTGCGAGGGAGTTGGTTGGTACGATCTCTAATTCCGGTCAAATCTTCCAAAGCAATGGCTTGTTTGCTCGATTTTGCCCTAGCTATCAGCCTGTGGCTGATGGTGTGATTTACCAATTCCTGAAAGCGTTTCTCCTTGCCCGACAACCGTTTCAACAATTCTCGACATCTGCGTCGAGTGCAACGCGAGCCTCTCGTGGCTTTTTGTTGGATATTCGCTCTCAAGGAAGCGTAATGATTTCTAACTTTGGTAATTTCTTTACCGCTAAACTTATCCCCTTCAGATGTAACAACAATGTCGGTTCTACCCAAATCGCAGCCCAAAACCTTAGAGGTTTTCTCCGGTTCTGGTGGCGTAGATTCAAGCTGGATATTCAGATAGTAAGTACCATCTTTGCGCTTACACAAAGTCGCTGTTTTAGGCTTGTGTCCCTTCAACAATCCGATCTGGTAGTTGCCGATAGCCAGGTTAAATCGCTCTCTACCATCGATAGTTGTCAAACTTACCGTCCAGTCTTTCTCCCTGAAGGAAAAGGTACGGGCATCGTAAGTCGCGCTGGTAGGGGCAAAACTCCCAACTGGTTTACCGTCCTTTTTAGCCGTCTTCCTGTTGCCAGAAACCCGTCTAATCGCGTGGATAGCCAACTGAGCCGAAAGCCCAAATTTAGCCCTGACATCGTGATAAACCAAGGACTGGATCGCCAACTCATTCATCAGAGTTGGTTGTACAGTTTCGTTCACGTATCCGCAAGCAGCAGCAAACGCCCGAAGAGTTCCGTCAATTTTGGCGGACTGTTCGGGTGTTACTTGGAGTTTGCAGGATACTGTCAGGACTTGCTTCATGAGTTCATTGTATCTCAATACGTGAAACTTTGGCAAGAGCAAGGAATTTGCTCGTCTCGTCATCCATCTGCCCATCTGCCAAGAGCGTCGCTTGATGGATTATGGGCAGATGGAATCCTCACCTCGCGCGAATTCCTCCCACCGCTGACAAACATCGCGAGTACGCTCGTTGTACAGCGGGGGACTCCTTCTGTTCGAGTTGACTTTTAGACAAGATTGAGTTAACGAACCAGAGCGGTCTAATGCAAATAGGGCTAGGGCGATCGCCATTCTAGCTCCTCAACATCTTATTCGCATTTGGGCCCCAAATTTTACCGATTTGCGATCGAGATGTCAACAAGTTTTGACCCAAGTGAAGCTCACAAACCATCGGCAAAAGTTTTATTAACAAATATTGCCAAAAATCACGATTGATTACTTATTGAGAATCTTTCCGATTTCTTTACCATTCTCTGACTCATTTCTTTACTTGTTCTATGTAATTGTAGGTAGGATCGGCACTTGGATGGGGCAACCTTTCCCACCCACTTGATAGTTAATTTGGGAGATTAGTGTTAAGTCAGTAACTCAGCCCTAAAGGGACTGAGCTTGTAAGAGATATCTCTCGCGAGCTGTACTGACGGGCCTAAGTCTTAACTGACTACGTTATTTGAGTCACGACACTCCTTGAATGCGACGCCAGTTTTCCGCTCTGTCGCTAGTAGTTAAACAGTCTTAAAGTCACGCTCGACAGTGCTGCTAGCCTAAAAAGCTTTTATAACATTGGCGAGGCGAACATTACTCTCGCAAGAGAGATCGAGGCAACCATACCTCACTGGAGGGGCAACCATACCCCTCCAACCCCGCAAGGGGATTCAAGGCGGTTGAAACGGCTCTTGAAGTTTCCCACGAGCGGGCTAAAGCCACTGAGTTTCCCACTTACCGAACTTTTTTATGACTTTTGGACCAGCTTCAAGATTGGGAGTGAGCCTGTTTGATGAAACCCCACCAATAGAGCGGGTTACAGGTAACTCCAATGAAGACCTTGAAACCATCATTCAGGCAGTATACCGACAAGTTTTGGGAAATGCCTACGTGATGGAGAGCGAACGCCTCACCGTTTGTGAATCGCAGTTTAAACGCGATGAACTGACGGTACGGGAGTTTGTGCGTCGGGTTGCTAAGTCTGACTTGTATCGATCGCGATTTTTCGATAGTTGTGCTCGTTATCGCGCGATCGAACTCAACTTTAGACATCTACTTGGCCGCCCACCGCTAGATCTCGAAGAAATGCGGAGCAAAAGTACCATTCTGGATACCAAAGGCTTTGAGGCTGAGATCGATTCTTATCTCGATAGCGACGAATACCAGAATACTTTTGGAGATGACATTGTTCCCTACATCCGGGGATACAAAACCGAAGCTTGTCAAAGCATGGTGCAGTTTACCCATACCTTCGAGTTGGTGCGAGGTGCTTCTAGCAGCAGCTTGAAGGGAAATCTCGCTGGTAAGAGTCCGCGTTTGAATTCCCTAGTAATTCAGGGCACGCCAACCGCCGTAATTTCTCCAGCCAGCAGCGGATCGACATTCCGCAATCCATCCGGTAGTGCTCGGACTCGTCATGGCGCTGGATCGGATGAAAACGGCAAAGTCTATCGCATTGAAGTTACCGGCTATCGCGCCAATGTGGTGAATCGGATTTCCAAGTTTCGCCGCAGCAACCAAGTTTACCTGGTGTCGTTTAACGAACTATCCGAAACCTATCAACGGATTCACAAACAAGGTGGGACGATCGCTAGTATCACCCCTGTCTAGTCAAATTTTGGTCAAATTCTGACCGGAAACTATCGAGACTAACGCCTAAAAACGTTCATAAAACTGATTTTTTGCCTTTGAAGCAGGCTGTTGACAGTTGACAGTTGACAGTTGACAGTTGACAGTTGACCTAGAAATCCGAGTAGGGGAGTAATGAATAGCCTGATTTTAATTTCTCCCGGGCGGGCGGGCTTTCAACCAATTCTTTCTGGTAACAAAAGGTTCTCAAAAAACAGGTTTTTAACGACAGGTGCGTTCAGGACTGTACTGCTGAGATCTTGCAGCATTTGCAATCACCCTTTTACGGGCCCGGAGGATTCCTACCCACAAGAAAATTGATTTTTGTGGAACAGGCATCTTCCCTGTTCTTGACCGTGATGCAAGATTTCAGCTAATACCAACTATTTGTAGAGGAGATTAATTGTAATGGCAGATTCGACAAAATGTGAACTGTGGCCAACCAGCGGCGCGGATGAGGTGCAAGCTGTGATTCGCGCCGTTTACAAGCAGGTTTTGGGCAATCCCCACGTGATGGAAAGCGAGCGCTTGGTAACTGCGGAATCTCAATTGTGCGATCGCAGCATCTCCGTCCGTGAATTTGTCCGATTGGTTGCTAAATCTGATTTTTATAGCACTCGCTATTTTCAAAAGTGCGCTCCCTATCGATTTGTCGAACTCAATTTCCTGCACCTGCTAGGCCGTGCGCCCCAAGATCAAACAGAAATTTCTGAACACATTATCCGCTGTGTTGAGCAAGGCTACAGTGCCGAAATTGACTCCTATCTCGACAGCGACGAGTATCAAACCGCTTTTGGTGAAAACGTTGTTCCCTATTACCGAGGCAGAAGCAGCGAAGCAAATACCAAGCAACTAGGTTACAATCGGATGTCGCTGCTCGATCGGGGTTTCGCCCAAATCGACAGTGCCGTCAAAGCATCTCAGTTAGTCTACGCCGTTGCCACGAACAGCGCTAACGCCATCAAGCCCTCAACCAGTCGAGGAGGCGCTTATGTGGCAACCGAAAAAATGTTCAAAATTGTGGTAACAGGGTCTAAATTCGATCGACCTCGGCGCCTCAGTAACACGACATACATTGTGGCAGGAGACAATATGAGTCCGCAAATTCAGCGGATCAATCGCACCTCTGGCAAAATTGTGAGCATCACTGAGATTCTCTAAATTCAACACAAATCCCCTGTATAATAGATGGATTGAATCACTGTGTAGGGCATTTTTTCTGGTTTCTCCAATTAGATTTAGATCTCCCTACATCCTCTGTAAAAAGTGGATGAAAGTTGATTTTATACCAGTTCCCCAAACAAATAATTGTACAATCTACATCGTTGGGTAGATATCCTACTATCAACCTACATTTGTTAATGTTGTATGATTTTGGAGAACTGGTATTTCCTCATCTTGAGATACTAAAGTATGTCCAGAATTGATCGCAGTCGATTCGGAAGGATGTCAACTCTATCGATACACTGGCTTGAGAAAATTTCATTTATTAAATCCTAATCACATTTTGCCGATAGACCATGAGTATCACACTCAATAGTATTAGAATGTTGCCACCACAAGCCGAAAAAAAGTTGCAATGCTGGATTCGCAGCCGTCATTTAATTTGTTCTGGCAATTTTTACATTTTTGAAACTATAGACTATAGCGCTATTGAGCGGTTTACCGAGTCGATTACGGCTTTAGGAGGAACATTAATCTCGGTTCAGCCGATCGACAAAATTTGGATGGGCGATCACCGTCAAGTCATTCTATATCGTGCCAAAGCCAGTTTGCATACGCCTTGTCACAACCTCAAGCAATACTGGTTTAAATATGGTAGTTTCCAGACTAGGTTCGATCCAAGCTCTTGATCTGGCTGATACTGGTTAGCATGGTTCCAGCATTGTTGTTTGTTGGTGGCCTCCTGATTTTCATAGGAATTATCCAGCCATTTTCTATGCTAAGTAACATTTTTCTAGTTGCGATCGGTATTTTACTTGTAGTAGTCATTTGCCCCTGCTTCAAACAGGAAGTAGCCCGACGACAAACAGCGGAAGGGGTGCTGCGACAACAAACCGATCGCGAACGGTTAGTCAATCAAATTGCTCAACACATCCGACAATCCCTGGATTTAGACCACGTGCTAGAAACCACGGTAGCAGATGTACAGCGCTTTCTGGAAGCCGATCGCGTTCTCATTTACCGCCTGTGGCCAGACGGAACGGGCAGTGCCATTAACGAAGCGGTTTTACCCCCTTACCCCGTCATTTTAGGAACATCCTTTCCACCAGAAGTGTTTCCCAGCGAGTACCATGAGGCTTATTCTCTGGGGAAAACCCGCCTCATAGAAAATATTGAAGAAGCCGATCTCGAAACTTGTCTGACTGATTTTCTCCAACAATTTGGAGTCATAGCAAAATTGGTTGTCCCCATCGTCCAAGAAAATCGGCAGGTTGAGGGGAATCCTTCTGTACCCTATCTTTGGGGGTTATTGATTGCTCACCAATGCGATCGCCCGCGCATCTGGGAAACCTGGGAATTGGAGTTAATGCAGCAACTAGCGACGCAGGTGGCGATCGCCATTCAACAGTCTGAATTATACCAACAGCTTCAACAACTCAACGCCGAACTAGAAGAGCGCGTCCAACAACGCACCGAAGAATTAGCTCACGCCAACGTCGCCCTACGAGACGAAATTGCCGAACGACAGCGCACCGAAGTAGAATTGCGCCACACCAATCACACCCTAAAAACCCTGATTAGCGCCTCTCCTCGCGCTATCTTCACGCTGGATCTAGAAGGATACGTCAAGATTTGGAATCCTGCCGCCGAACAGATGTTTGGTTGGACAGAAGCAGAAGTCATCAACCATCCCAACCCAATTTTTATAGACGATCCATTAGAAGATTATTCCACTCTCCGCAGCAATCTTCTGCAAGGAATCACATATAGTGTCGAACTGCGCCGCCACAAAAAAGACGGAAGTGCGATCGACATTATCTTCTCCGCCGCCCCCTTAAAAAATAGTGAGAATCAGATTGAGGGCATTGTGGCAGTGATTGCCGACATTACCGAACAAAAGCAACAGGAAGAACAGGTGCGACTTCTCCAATCAGTTGTTGTTAACACAAATGATGGAGTGGTCATTACCGAAGCGGAAGCGATCGATGAAGTTGGTCTTCGCATCATCTATGTCAATGAAGCATTTACCCAGATTACAGGATATAGCCTAGAAGAAGTTTTGGGTAAAACACCCCGGATTTTGCAGGGTGAAAAAACCGATCGCACAGAATTAGACAAAATTCGGACAGCACTTTCGCGTTGGGAATCAGTCACCGTTGAAGTGATTAATTATCGGAAAAATGGCTCCGAATATTGGAATGAATTTAGTATTGTTCCTGTTGGCGATCGCACGGGTTGGTATACGCACTGGATCGCCATCCAGCGAGACACCACCGAACGAAAACAAGCAGAACAAGCCCTGCGACATAGCGAAGAACGGTTTCGATCGCTCATTGAAAATGCTCTAGACATCATTATGATTCTAGATACAGATGGTACGATCGGCTATGTCAGTCCTTCTGTGGAAAAAGTCTTAGGCTATTTAGTATCTGAACTCGTGGGGAAAAAAATATTTGAGCCAATTCACCCAGATGATTTTACCACTACTTATCAAAGTCTCACCAATACTTGGCAAAGTGCAGAACTAAACCGTCCCATTGAATTCCGCTACCGGCACAAAGATAATTCTTGGCGAACCTTGGAAGCGATTAGCCAGCCTTTTATAAACAATGCAGCCACCACACAAATTATCGTCAATACTCGTGACATCACCGAACGCAAACGACTCGATGAAATTCGGTTAGCCCTGGAGCGCGAAAAAGAACTGAGTATTCTGAAAACCCGTTTTTTTTCAATGGCATCCCATGAATTTCGCACTCCACTCAGTACGGCTTTAGCAGCAGCTCAAATTCTAGAAAACAGCCCAGACGAATGGAATGACTCCCAAAAGCGACTGAGAAACCTGCACCGAATTCAGGATTCTGTGAGGAATATGGTGCAATTGCTCGACGATATTTTAACCATCAATCGCGCCGAAACTGGGAAACTAGAATTTAATCCAAAATTTTTGGTTTTGGACAAATTTTGCGAACAATTTGTGGAAGAAATGCGGCTCAGCGCTGGCAGTCAGTATACCATCACCTTTACCTGTGAAGGAAATCCAATTCCCGTTTGTTTGGATGAAAAATTGTTGCGATCGATTTTGTCGAATGTGTTGTCGAATGCAATTAAGTATTCGCCCAAAGGAGGAAATGTGCATCTTGGTTTAGAGTTTCAGTTGCATCAGGTGCTACTCCAGGTTTGCGATCGAGGAATTGGCATTTTTCCTGAAGATATCAAGCAGTTATTTGAGCCATTTCACCGAGGTAAGAATGTCCGAACTATTCCTGGTACGGGATTGGGATTGATCGTAGTTAAAAAGTGCGTTGATTTGCATCAAGGTAGTATTGAGATTACCAGTGAAGTCGGTATTGGTACAACTTGTGTGGTGACACTTCCGTTGGTATTATAATAAAAGTTTTAGGCCAAGGTATGTAGTTGCGCTTCAGCGCTCTTTCCTAATATTTGCAAAGAGCGCGACTACAATAAAACCATCTTGTCAGGATAGGATATATACAACTACAAATAGGCTAAGGTATGTAGTTGCGATGAAAGCGCTCTTTCCGAAGATTAGCAAAGAGGGCTAAAGCCCAACAACGTACCTCATCTTTCTGATAACCGCTATAGTTGCGCTTCAGCGCTCTTTTGGGGCTTCGAGCTTGACTGGTGGGGTAGCTTTGAGATCGTCGAAGAGGGCTTTTTCTTCACGACCAATTGCATTGTAATCGTTAACTTTCTGCTTGTAAATATCGAATTGCTTTTGAAAACCAGCAACGCGCTCCTGCTGTTGGCGCACTCCATCGTTAAATTCTTGCACTTTTTGATTGTAATCAGATTTATTTTGTTCAAACTGAAACACCTTTTCTGGAGAGCCGTTACCCTGTCGGTAAGATTCTTCAGCTTGTTCCTTAAAACGCAGTAAGTCCAATTGCAACGCATCTAGATTGCGTTTCTTCGATCCGAGTTCGAGATTGCGCTCCTTGATTGTTTGCTTGGTCTGTGTGAGACTTGCTTCTAAGGTATCAATTTCAGGTTTGAGTTGCTGGGATTTCTCATCTAATTTTCGCACGATCTCTTGAGAGCTATCCGCTAATTTTACCACTTGTTGGCGATCGCGAAAGTAACGCTGATAGTATTGTTCGAGTTCGACATCGCCGAGATTGCCGAGCTCTGTCCCCAGATACGAGTGCAATTCGTTAACATACAAAGCTATATCCTTTTGCTGGTATTGTTTCAATATGCTAGACAAGCGATCGTTTTTGATAAGCAAAGCAGCTTGTTTTAGTTGGGGTGTTAGCTTGTCGCGATCCGATGGACTGAGGCGAGTGTAAGCAGCATGGAGCATTTCATGGGCTGCTGTCACTTCCATCACGCCTTGAAATCGATCGTCTGTAACCGACTGAATCGCAATTTTGCCCGATTTACCGTTGGTGAAATAGCACCCAAAGATAATTAAGGTATCCTTCACCTTGTCCTTTGTTTGACAGACTTTAAAGAAGGTTTGCTTGGGTTCGATGGTTGGAGTTTGGCGGTAAAAAATTTGTTGTGCTTCCCGCGTCATGGTGGCGGCGGTGGCGAGACGTTCGATTGCTGCTGAAGGTGGCGCTACACCAATCCACTCGTCAAGCTGCGAATTTAAGACAATCCTAGAGATGGCCACAACTAGCACAATTATCCAGAAGTTCTGCAATCGAAATAAGTTTTTTATCGACCATTTTATATTCATAAAAATTTTGGTAAATCCATTTCTTTAAAAACTGCTAGGCGCAGATAACGCTGGTAGGTTAGTGACTCTATCGGCGGACGCGCTAATTTGAGTTTTCATTTGGGAATGTAGGATGCAAATTCATCGGAGCGCTACAGTTGGATTACAATTTTACCATTGAGTTACGCCAGACGACGGATCGATCTGCCTTTCTTGTTCAAGAAAAGATGTCAAATGGGTTCTGTAGCCTTTCTCAGGTAGATGAGGTACAATGTGACCAACCCGACTGGACATGATATAGCGGTTCTCACAAAGATTCGCGGACGTTGTTGGGCTTGGGCCCTTTTAGTTTAAGCGGTTATCGAGCTGTCAGTTATACCTCATCTTTTTGAGAAAGGCTATATGAGTCGCGATCGCACAACTCGATCTGCAAGATACTGCTACAATCGTTAGCAGCATTGAACTGTTCTACAAACTCATTGGTAATTTGGGCGATCGTACCAGCATCTCGATCTATATTACAGATGATGCCCAACACTACACTAACTAGATTTTGCCTTTTCTGAATTTCCGGCCAAGGCCTGACATAAATATTCAGTTTTTGCTCTAAATTAATCGCTAATCCAATGATGTGACCTTCAATCCAGCCGCCACATTTTTCTAAATTACCAACTTTTTCACTACTTACCGTCAATACTAAAAACGCATTCGATTGTGCAGATAAATCAACCGACTCAAATAGAGTAGTCCAAGTGGTATTTCCTGTCAATACTTGCGAGGCAATTTCTGCACCCCTCTCTAATTCACGGCGCAATATTTCTGCGGTCGATCGCGTGACATTTCTGGTACTGTTGTGACAAGGTGCGATCGATGTAATTACAGGCAACCATTCCCGCGATTTTTGTACTTGATACTGTGTTCCGGCTTCAGTTAATGCTATTGGTTGAGTCCAATCGTGTTGGCTGAGGATTTGGAAAAAATCGGCAAGCAAGATATCTAGGTTTAAGTCTTTGCTATGAATAGAACTCCAAGCTGTCAGTAACGCCCAAGAAAAATTACCGAGAAATCCCCAAGCATTACCGTGAATCTGACGTGCTTTTGCCCAGGTTCGCACCGCCCTTAACAAGTTTATAAACAAATCCCAGGACAAATGTTTGCTGACTGTATCCATTATCAAATCCGCTTCCAAAGCACCTACTACGGCACTCCAACTGACAGCATCAAAAAATGGTCGATCGGCTTCAGATAATGCTTCAATTATCTCTAATTGTCCGAGGGTTGTGGCAGAGAGTAAATCGACGGCGATTCCTTCAATTTCCATTCTCAATACTGGTACTTTCCCCGATTTCACCAGTTGCGATAAATCGCACAATCCTGCTAATCTAGTTTGTACCTGTTTGAGGAATGCTTCTGGTGTTAAAGGGGCGGGAATTATACAAAGTAAATCTAAATCGCTGTGGCTGCTTTGTACGCCAATCCGCGCCGAACCGATTTGCTGTAATAATGGTTGGTAGCCCAAACATTCTTGACAAGCTTGGGCGACAATTGATTGAATGACTTCTCGATGCAGTATCTGTGTTTGAGTGAGTTTGGGATCGAGTTGGTCGATTATTTGGATTAGCGATAAGTTAGACTCATTTTCTCCTGTTTTTGCGCCGGAAATTTCTGAGGGAGTTGCTGATTTTAAAGGTATCCGATATCTAATCTCGAATGGTTCGTTATCGCGGCGGCTAATTAGGGCGATCGAGTCTACTTGAAATTTGACTGGATGCCATTGGGAAAGTTCGGTTTGGGCGACTTGAGTTGTGGGAAATTGACCTACAGTTAAATGGGGTGTAAATCCGTTAGCTGATTTGCTACTTTGTTCGTTACATTGGGGAAATATCTGTTGGAGTATTGCTTGTAATTGATGCAGTGCATCGGCCGGTTGAAGAATCGGATTTAACCATGCCGTACAGCTAGAAGAGTGCGTGAAAGTTTCAAAGTTTGATAAAGTTATAGTAAATGGTTCTAGTTTTGTCAGTGCTTGGGTAATGGCTGCTGTTATTTCTGAAAAATATGATTCTGGCAGAAAACCATATATTATATTGATATGAGGCATCCAACGATGAAATTGGCGATCGCAGCGGCGGCGAATACTTTGAATTGCAGGTAAAATGTCATCCGGTGGAATGATTACAACTGCACTTTTATAGACAGGTGAGATGGTTTGCAAACAGGCGAGGGATTCTAGTTGGGTAAGAATCCCAAAATGATCGGAGGGATAAATTTTGCCTTCTGTATCTGGTATGGGATTGCAGGCAAATAATTCTATTTGACGAGATATCCAATCTCCATCCTGACTCCGTAACATCATCCTATCTAACCGTCCCGCAAGTCCAGTTAAACTCATTAATGCCGCCAAAGGATTAGCCTGGGGATGGAAAGTATATCCCGGATTTTCGGGATGCAGTGTTTGCCAAATATCAATAAAATTGTTTTGCGTTAATATTTCTGCTGGTTCGTTGTCTTTGGCATTGAAATCGCCAACAATTAGGCAATCTCCCGGCTGTGAATTTAGATATTCTAGCAAGATAGTAAGTTGCTTAGACCTGACTTTTTCAGAATTTTTATTGTAATCGCTGGTAAAATGGACGGCGGCGACATTGAGAGTTTTGCCATTCAGCAACCACTTTCCTACTAAAACCCGCTTCCGTGGCGAGTAGCGATATTCTACTAAAGTAAATGGCAATCGCGATAGCAGTAATAAACCGTGCCATTCCAGCGTTTCGCCTTGGGGAGATTCGGAGATATGATAAGCCTGAACCCAATCCTCGGCTAATAATTTTTCTAATAAACGCGGTGTTACTTCTTGAAGGGCGATAATATCGGCATCACACTGACGCAGATGCTCTATAATTATCGGAATTCGCTGGGCTGTCTCGGTAAGTTCTGACTCGTAGAGATCTGATAATACGTTAAAACTGACAATTTTTAATCTGGTTATCGTTACCGAGTCTAATGGCAAATTGCTGGCTTGCCAATTTTGTCGATTGTATTGGTAAATATATCTAGTGGGGAAGTCTTTAACCAAGGTGGGATCTGATTGTTGAGGATCGATTTGCTGTTGCTGGTTTGCCGATTCTATGTTTTCCGTCGCGACAACCCATGCCGCGACTGGTAATTCTCCAGTAGTAAACAAGTCTATCAGCCGATCGCGATTCCAGACAATTTTTTCCCCACATTTCACATAACGAATCCGATGCCAGGGAATATCGCCATCGACTGCCCATTCTGACAAACGCTTTTCTCGCATATTACCAGAAATGCGATCGCTAAAACCAAGGCTAAAGGCACGATGGTCTAAACGACTATCCCATAAAATGCGATCGTAAATCTCGCAGATTGTCGCCATTTTGGGTTTTGGATGCTTTGGCTGTGACATGGCATGGTGCGGTTATAGTCCGCGTGTAATACAAGTATAACTATATTGTACTACACAGAAAGGCGATCGTGTCGGGTGCGATGGGTGTCGATAAGGTAGCTTATTCCCATTTCCCATTGAAGGTTCGTAGTGTGGACTTTAGTCCGCAGTATGTTGCGGACTAAAGTCCACACTACGAACAATTTTTGTTATGTTAATCGACCGGACTTGATATTACAGGCAATTATTAACTTGAAAAAATTGAAAGGCGATGATAATGCCTATCAGCTTCGGATTGGCGACTCATCGAATAGGTTTTTATTTTGATGGCGAAACAGTTACTTTTGCCAGGGTGCTTCACCGGAAAGATCTTTATCGCTACTTTCCACCATAAAACTGTTTTCACTCTGACAGAATGTTTTAAGCAACTTTTCCTTGTCCTTTGAAGTAGTAGATTAATGTATTTGTACCCGATTAGTGCTAAAGTGCGATCGCCCTTTACGACAAAAAGTGCGATCGCCATTTTCAACTACTAACCAGAAATCACCTGTTCCAGCAAATGAGCCTGAGAACCCTCAAGACGAGGGCCGTGAATCTGCACCACCATTGAAGCCAAAAAATTGCCCCAACGAGCCGCTTTTTCAGCACTCAAACCGTTAGTAATTCCAAACAAAACACCGCCTGCAAAAGCATCGCCAGCACCCACAGTATCGATCGCCTTTACGGGATATCCAGCCACATCCACAATCTGTTTATTTTCCACCACCATGCAGCCCTTATCCCCATTCGTGATAAAAGCCAAATCCGAAATCTCGCTCATCTTGCGAGCGCACTCTTCCAAAGATTCCTCCTTAAAAAAGCTCCGAACTTCATCAGAGTTGCAAAAAATGACATCGCAATATTCCGAAACTACCTTGTGAAAATCATCCGCAAATCGATCGACCAAAAAGCCATCCGAAAAAGTAAAAGCCACCTTCACACCCAGACGCTTAGACTGTTCCATCGTCTCAATACTAGCCTTTCTGGGCTCCGGAGCATCCCAAAGATAGCCCTCAACATAACTGTACTTGCAGTGAGACAGGCGATCGACATCAATATCAGTCGCCGCCAGAGTAGTAGAAACCCCCAAATTAGTACACAGCGTGCGTTCCGCATCCGGCGTAGTCAGCACGACACAAGTACCCGTGGGCCCATTCGACTCAGTAGCAGGATGCACATTAAAATCAATCCCAGCCTCCAGCAAATCTTGGCGGTAAAATTCGCCGTTAGTATCCTTAGCAACCTTCCCCGAATAATAGCCTTTACCGCCACTCTGAGCCAAACCAATCATCGTATTTGCCGCAGAACCCCCCGATCGCATTTGCAGCGAATTGTGTTCCAAATCGTGCAAAATTCCCCCCTGGGTTTCCGAATTCATCAGCGTCATCGCGCCGCGATTCAGCCCGTGCTTTACCACAAAATCATCTTCGACTAATGCTAGGATGTCTACCAGGGCATTGCCCACGCCAAACACATCTACGGAACCGGATTCTTGATTATTTTCAGTCATCGCTGCTTTTTGGTTTACACTAACTATCAACTCTATAATAAATCGGATGAAAGTCAACATCCTTGCATCCCCAAATCCAAACCCTCAATCTCCAATCCCTAATTCTCAATCTAAAAATTCCTAATTCTCAATCCTCTATTGTCAATCTAAAATATAAAATCGCAAGCTGTTGTGCATTTAAATTGTATATTTCGAGTTGCGATCGAACAATCGTCAAATCCTCTCCCCCTCTCCCTCTCTCCCTCTCCCTCTCTAATACCATAGGCAATCTAGATACAACACAGCTTATGACTTCTCTCCCACCTCTGATTCAGCAGATGTTGCAGCCGGGGTTTTACCCGCACGGGGTGACAGAACCCGTGCAGCTAATTCAGACTCACATTTCCTTTGTCCTGCTGACAGGAGATTATACTTACAAAATCAAGAAACCAGTCGATTTTGGCTTTTTGGACTATTCGACTGTGGAGAAACGGCAGTATTTCTGCATCCAAGAATTGGAAATGAACGGACGCACAGCACCGGAGATTTATCTGGAAGTTTTGCCAATTCTTCAAAGTGGCGATACGTTTCAATTGGGCAGTAATGCACCAGATATAACTGCGGCCCAAGTTGCTGTAGAATACGCGCTTAAAATGCGGCAGTTTCCTCAAGATTCGCTGTTGCTCAGTTTGTTGGATCGCGGACTGTTGACAGAGCAAATTATGGCAGATTTAGGGCGCGAAGTTGCCAAGTTTCACAGCACGGCACTTAGTAGTAGCTACATTCGCACATTTGGCGAAGTCAGTCAGATTCGCACAGCAATAGATAACAATTACCGGATTTCCCAAAAATATATCGGCGGGCCGCAGACTGCGAGTCAATATCAGGAAACCAAAGATTATACAGATGCGTTTTTTGAGGAAAATCAAGATTTGTTCGAGGGACGGATTGCCAACAACAAAATTCGCGAGTGTCACGGAGATTTGCACTTGCGGAACATCGCTTTGTGGCAAGGTAAAATATTGCTGTTTGACTGCATTGAATTTAACGAGCCTTTTCGATTTGTGGATGTCATGTACGATATTGCTTTTACAGTCATGGATTTGGAATCGCGGGGGCGCAGAGATTTAGGAAATGTTTTTCTCAATACTTACGTCGAACAAACAGGCGATTGGGAAGGAGTGCAAGTGCTGCCGCTGTATTTGAGCCGTCAAGCTTATGTGAGAGCAAAAGTAACTTCGTTAATGTTGGACGATGAAGCGGTTTCTACTGATGAAAAAGCACAGATTTCACAGACTGCCGCTCATTACTACAAACTGGCTTGGGAATACACAAAGCCGCGCCGGGGAAAGTTAACTTTGATGTCTGGTTTGTCTGGTTCTGGAAAAAGTACAGCGGCTCGATATTTGGCCCGCCACACTGGGGCGATTCACATTAGATCCGATGCTGTTCGCAAACATTTAGGGGGAATTCCTTTAAATGAACGCGGTGGTCAAGATTTGTACTCGGATGAGATGACGGCACGGACTTATGGTAGATTGTTAGAGTTGGGGATAATGCTGGCTGACCGAGGTTGGAATGTGATTTTAGACGCTAAGTTCGATCGCCAAAACTTGAGAACCGATGCGATGAATCTGGCTCAATCCCACGGCTTGCCCCTGCAAATCGTTTACTGCACCGCACCAATGGCAGTATTGCGAGAACGACTGAAACAGCGCACAGGCGATATTGCCGATGCCACAGCAGAACTATTGACCTCGCAACAAGCAGAAGCAGAACCTTTTACAGAATTAGAGCAAATTTCTCTAAACGTTGTAGATACCGCACAAGACTTAGATGTACAATTAAATTTGATTTGTGGGAAGTAGTTGAATTGCGATCGCCCGCGATGAATCTTACTTCTCTGCTAATATTGTCAATATCTTTCTGTATTATTACAAAAATAACTTGCAGCTCATGGCAAAATTTAACGGAGACTCCAAGGGGTTTAACCCCGCGCTGATCTGGTTTGTGTTGTTTACCGTTGGGTTTCGCTTAGTAGGATGTAGTCTGCCCGTGAGTATTGGCCTTGGTGTCCTCGGCGGCGTGGCAGCAGGCTTAATGGTCGCTTGGTGGCACAATGAACTACTACTCAACCCGAATACACGTTCCAAGGAGAAAACCTCGGATGCTATCCTCAATAAAGAAGTCGTGGAAGTAGACGGGCATAAATACAAAACCTCCCGGCGTGAGCCTACTTCATTCTTTGACTGGCTATCAGAGCCTGAGGATCGTCGCTAGCACCGATTTGTTTTTAGTATTGAGTTTTGAGCTTTAATTTTAATAGTGTAAAATTCAAAACTCAATCATAAAAATTAAACTTTTATAGCCTTGTTCAGAAAGATGAGGTACTTATGGGCATAGGGCATAGGGCATAGGGCATAGGGCATAGGGCATAGGGCATAGGGCATAGGGCATAGGGCATAGGGTTCCGTGGGTATACCTCACTTTTTTGAGTATAGGTCAAGATAGTTACCATATTCCTGGCAATCCCAAGCTTGTTTATTTTAAAATTCTCTGCGTTTATATCAATACATCAGCCTTTAATCTGTGGTTTTCGTATTAATAATAAAATCTTGGCAATAACTCTAGCAATGACCAATGCCCAATGCCCAATGCCCAATGCCCTGTTTGGCCAATGCCCAATTCCCAATGCCCAATTCCCGCTAACGAGCAATTTTAATTACTTCCTGAATGTTTGTATTTTTGTCTAAACTTTTGCCGCTGTTTATTTATCCTTTGGGGTTGAGTTGCCTGTTAATGATGGCGGCTTTGATAGTGCTTTGGAAGCGTCCCAAATGGGTGGCGGTACCAATGGCTGGGGCTCTAATTATTTTACTGCTTGGAAGTAGCGGTTGGGTGTCAAAATCGTTAGTGCGATCGCTCGAATGGCAAAATTTACCAACCGCCGAGCTCCCTCAAGCTGAAGCGATTATCGTGTTGGGTGGCGGTGTGAAAGCAGCGCTAGCGCCCCGCCCTTCGGTAGAATTGGGGGAAGCGGGCGATCGTATAATATACGCTTCCCGACTTTACCGTCAAGGCAAAGCTCCCCTGTTAGTGCTCAGCGGCGGTAGAGTAGATTGGAAAGGTGGGGGCTCTCCCGAATCGGCAGATATGGCAGAAATTGCCCAAACAATGGGCGTACCGGCATCAGCAATTTTGCAAGATCCCGATTCCCACAACACCTATCAAAATGCCGTCAACGTGCGGCAAATCTTAGACACAAAAAACATCAAAAAGCCCGTTTTGCTAGTGACATCGGCGATGCACATGACTCGATCCCTCTTAATTTTTCAGCGCCAGGGAATAAAAGTAATTGCAGCACCAACAGATTTTCAGATAACCCAGCAGGATATCGCCACATCTCAAAGCAACGGGCTAGCATTCGCCCTCGACTTATTGCCGGATACCTATTATCTACACCAGTCTACGAAAGCTCTCAAAGAATACATCGGCTTAATCGTATATCGCCTGCGGGGATGGCTTTAATGGATTTTGGATTTTAGATTTTGGATTTCAACTAATATCGTATCCTGTCGATTGACCGCAATAAGTAAGGAACGCACGTGTGGACTTTAGTCCGCATCAATTTCTGCGGACTAAAGTCCACACTACGAACGGTTTTTGTTATAATATCAAGCAACAATCAATGCAACAATATTGGTAGAGTGTGGATTCATCAATTGTACTCAAAAAAAAACTAAAATAATGAGAGTTAAATAACTTACCATTTGATGATTATTGTGGGATGGGCGTCCCGCCCGTCCAGAGAAGACGGGCGGGACGCCCATCCCACTTTCAAGAGTGTAAATTATTTAATTTAGGCCCCTAAAAATCTACCCAGCGACGCATGACTCACGACAATCTCTGAATAAACCAACTCAACGCACGATTTTTTATAAATCTTATAAATTCTAAAATCCCAAATCTAAAATTCGATGAATTAATGTGTTAACTTAAAGTAATCACACCAAATATTTGCCACAGTCGCCCCCAAACAATTATGTTGCCCCACGAGCTACAAAACATTGTCCCAGAACCGACTCCAACGGCTGAAATTTTTCAGAGACATCAAGTTGTCCGTGAGTTTTATGACGAAGTTAAATACCGTCAAGAATTTGAGCTTTATTGCCAGTGGTATTATGCTACAGCCAAGCAGCACCAACAAGAATTGCAGAAAATGCAGGGAGATTTTAATATATTCGCTTGGTTCCGTCGCGGACATACTCCGGGCACGTAAAAGCGCGGGGATTCTAAGGTCAAACTGCGATTGCATGGCCTGTCTAACATCACCTGACTCGGGCGGTTGATGCCAAGAAAAACAAACAAGTTATTCTTGGCAGAGTTTTCATCCTGTCCATCTATCGGATATGGCCTCGGCGGTAGCCGTTTTCAACAAATATAGCCTTTATCAAAAAGATGAGGTATAACTGACAGCTTATATAACCAGTTCCACTAAGAGGGCCCAAGCCCAACAACATACCTCATCTTTCTAAGAACCGCTATATCCTATTTCAACTGCTCGAATAAATCCCTCTTTCTTGCAGTTGCTGAATAAAAAACTCTTCCAAAGAAGGCTTAGCCAAATTCATCCCAATTAGCTGCCCTCCCATCACGCTCAAATTAGCAATAAAGTCCTTCGGATGTCCCTGCAAATGACCGTACCACAAATCATTATCAACTTCCATATCCGGTATCCATTTTTGCAGAATATTCAAATGGCCACCCTTACCTTGAACTCGGTAAGTTTTAGTATTACCCAAAAGTTCATCGATCGCACCAACACAGATTAACTCACCGCGAGCCAAAATTGCCACCCGATCGCAAATCTTCTCCACATCCGAGAGTACGTGCGAATTAAAAAAAATCGTTTTCCCTTGATTTTTCAGCGATAAAATTATCTCCCGCATCTGATAGCGCCCCATCGGATCTAAACCAGACATCGGCTCATCCAAAAATACTACATCGGGATTGTTAATCAAAGCTTGAGCCATGCCGATCCGTTGCAGCATTCCCTTAGAATACTGGCGCAACTGTTTTTTAATTGCCGCCGATTGAGCTAGCCCAACTAAATCTAGTAAATGCGGAATTCGCTGCCGCTGAATCGAGGGGGGGATTTGAAATAAGCCCGCCGCAAATTGCAAAAATTCCCAGCCCGTGAGATAATCGTAAAAATAGGGATTTTCTGGCAAATAGCCGACTCGTTGCTTCACAGTGCGATCGCCCAAAGGCTTCCCCAACAACAGCGCCCTGCCAGAAGTCGGCCGCACTATCCCCAGCAAAGTCTTCAGCAGCGTAGTTTTCCCCGCTCCATTCTGCCCTAACAGCCCGAAAGTTTCCCCCTCAGAGACAGTCAGAGTGCAATTTTTGAGCGATTCAATCTTTTCGTTCATCCAGAAGCCAGTACGGTAGAACTTCCCCAGATCGAATGTTTCCACCACTGGGGTAGCCCCCGGCATCTGGGTGGAAGTTGGCGCATCTATAACAGGTTCCATTTTCGTCATATAAATAAGTAGCACCTGATTATATTCTATTGCATAAGTCCCTTAATAATTGCTCCATTTAATGTTAAACTAAGATTAGCTGCACTTAAATTTTTCTGAATATGGAACGTTCAAAAATTATTGCTATTATCACCGGCGTCATTTCTGTAATTCTAGCAGTTGCCTACCTGCTGCTCGTCACTCTCCTCGACTTCCGAGGCGAAATGGTTCCCGCACCTCAAAGTCAGTTGCCAGTATCGCCGCAAGTTCAGCAATTGGTTACAGTCAATCAGACTTTGCCATCAGTGATGGCAAAAATAATATAAATCAAATTCCGCAATTTCGCCAGTAAATTATGTAGATAAAATTACTGGCGAACTATTGCTATTTGTAGGTGCGCTTTGTAGAGTGTTCTTTGGCACATTTTACGTTAGTGCTGTCCGCGCTCGCGTGTATTCATAACAGTGCTGTCGGCGCTCGCGAGAATTGGCAGCAGTGCGAGCATCCTCACTCACTCCTAAGAAAGAACACGGGCGGAGGCGATCGCACTACACTCCGACTGATACAGCCTTTCTCAAAAAGATGAGGTATGACTGACAGCTTATATAACCACTAAATATAGAGGGCTCGCATCCCAACTACATACCTCATCTTTCTGATTACCGCTATAAATCAATTAATAAACATGAATTGCTTTCATCATGTGATATGCAACTAGCAACTGCGTCAAAGCTAGCGGGTAACTTTGCAAAACTTCGCCAGTGGTGCCGATTAGTTTGCCAATTTCAGGGTTGCCTTGGGCACTGCAAAATCCCCGCAGGTGGGGCATTTCGTTGCACAAAATCTTTTCCAGCTCGCTTACTTGTTCGCTGGTAGCATGGGAGTCTACTTCTAAAACATCTACTGGTTTCCCCATATCGCGATCGAGTCCCAAACGAATGGCAGGTTTAAAACTATCGCTGCCTTGAGCTAAAATCTCAGTAAAATCAGGGTGAGGAATTGTTGGTCTCAGGACTAAACGCACGCTCAAATTTGATTCTTTGTCGGCTTCTGGCGGGTAAAAGCTAACTACAACATCGGCAAATTTGCGCTGGGGGCGAATATAATTTTCTGAATCCGGTTCCCGCTTTTCCATTTCTGCAAGTACCTGTTCTTCAGTATAACCGCGCTTCATAATATCGCGCTTAACTTTCCACTGAGTTCGCAACTCTTCTGGGGGAGCAAGATACACTTTGACATCGTAAGAATCGCGGATGGTTCGGGTTGAGTAACCCAGCAAACCTTCAACTATTACAAATTTTTCTGGCTTGATGTATTCCGGGGGATCGAATGTACCTGAGTGGTGGTTGTATATGGGTTTGAGAATTGCTTGACCTGTACGCAGCAGGCTGAGGTGCTGCTGCATGATGTCGAGGTAATTGCAGTCGGGATGCAGTGCTGTGAGCCCGATTTCGGCGCGCTGCTGTCTGTCATACCTATGATAGTCGTCTGTGCAAATCACAGTGACATTTTCTGGCCCCAATACTTGGGCAATTCCCCGCGTCAGGGTGGTTTTGCCTGCTGCGCTGTCTCCGACAATACCGAGAATGATTGGTCGATCGCTCATTGTTGTTACCCCGACGGACAATAGCAAATTTTTTCTGAATCTTAAATCTTATCAAAATTGTACTCGATCCGATCGCTAATCGCATGGTTTGACTTGCTCCCTTCCCGAGTTTCCCCATGTGTAAAATTATTGTATTATTTCTTAATAAAATGTCGCACCAGAGACTCAGGGATGATATGACGAAAAGATCGCGCCCATTTCTCGATCGCCCGCCATGTCGATCGTACTTTTAAATCCAGGTATACTAAGAATTTCGGGAAAATTAGCCCCGCCAACTGTGCCAGTAAGTCCATGAGTGTAGTGTAAATTGCAACAGCGGTGGGAATAGTGCGATATGTTTGTTTTCAAAACGGGTATCAAGCAGTCAATCAACTTACCAGTCAATCAATCTACACGGAGGGCGATCGAATTTACCCACAACATGAAGTTTTTGGCAAAGCTTTTGTTGTGCCTGACAAATTAGTATACATTTGAGTCAAGGAGGCATTCGTACATCAAAAATAGGGCCAATCGCTCTTTCTCCCTGCTTCAACAAGTAGTTTCATGAAAAAAAAGATTTCGATGCACCGTGCGTAAGTTTTGAATTTAAACCAATCTTATAGCGGTTCTCAAAAAAGTGAGGTATGCCCGATGCCCGATGCCCTATCCCCGATGCCCATGAGTACCTCATCTTTCTGAGAAAGGCTATAAGTTTAACTAACTTCCTAGCAAGCTGATGAATCAACTATCTTTTGAAAAATTCAGGGGCAGTATTTTAATTATTGACGACACTCTTAACAATTTAAGTTTACTGGAGCGAATCTTGTCGAAAAAAGGCTATGAAGTACGACTTGCATCTAGCGGCCAACGGGGACTCGAAGCTGTGGAGTTGACTCAACCTGACTTAATTTTGCTAGATATTATGATGCCTGGTATCGATGGCTATGAAGTTTGCAGCCGCTTGAAAGCTAGCGATCGCACTCGCGGCATTCCCATTATTTTTCTGAGTGCTTTGGTAGAAGTTTCTCATAAGGTGAAAGCCTTTAATGTTGGCGGGGTGGATTACATTATTAAACCTTTTGAAGCAGTAGAAGTGCTAGCTAGGGTTGAAAATCAATTGCGGCTGCGGGAATTAGAACTGCAACTTACGCATAAAAATCAGATGTTGCAGCGGGAAATCGCTTTTCGGGAAGAGGCAGAAATTGAAACGCGGTTGCTCTTGGAAACAACCAAATTTCAGAAAGAAGAAATTGAAGAATTGCTCTTAAATATTTTGCCTAAACCGATTGCCGATCGCTTGCAGGAAGGACAAAGCATAATTGCTGACAGCTTTTCGGATGTCAGCGTTTTATTCGCTGATTTGGTGGGATTTACAAATTTTGCATCTCAAAAAAGTGCGGCAGAAACGGTGAAAGTTCTCAATCAAATTTTTAGTCAATTCGATCGGTTATCGTTAGAGCACGGTTTAGAGAAAATCAAAACTATTGGTGATGCTTACATGGTAGTTGGCGGTTTGCCCCAACCGCAAGAAAATCACGCAGAGGCGATCGCCCAAATGGCACTCGATATGCAAGCTGCTCTGGCTAGCTTCAATCTCAAACACAATCAAACTTTTAGTCTCCGCATTGGGATAAATATTGGTGGGGTAGTGGCGGGAGTCATTGGTTTAACTAAATTTAGTTACGATTTGTGGGGGGATACAGTGAATGTTGCTCACCGGATGGAATCAAACGGTATTCCGGGAGAAATTCAGGTGACTGCTGCGGTTTATGAGCGTTTGAAAGATAATTTTTCCTTTAAAATGCGCGGTGCTGTTGAAATTAAAGGTAAAGGAGAAATGATGACTTATTTGTTGCTCGGGCGAAAGTAGTCAATTGACTGTTGACTGTTGTCAGTTGACGGTTGTCAGTTCTCAGTTCTCAGTTGAGCGACTAATGACAGCAGGACTAATGACAGCAGGACTAATGATATCGTTTCTGGTTGCATCGGTATTGTTTAAACAGTCAACAGTTAACAGTTAACAGTTAACAGTCAACAGTCAACAGCTAACAATTACCAATTACAATTCCTAATTCCCAATTCCCAATTCTCATATATTAGATCTACTGAATATTAAAAAGTATTTTCAGGAACACTCTATTGGCGTATCGCTACGCAAAATACCAGTGTTTTGCGTTCATTTAAGACATTTAATATTAACCGTAGAAACTTATATATAGCGGTTTTCACAAAGATTCGCGGACGTTGTTGGGAAGAGAGCCCTCTTGATTTCAGCGGTTATGTAAGCTGTCAGCCATACCTCATCTTTTTGAGAAAGGCTATAGCGGTTATCAGAAAGATTCGCGGACGTTGTTGGGCTTGAGCCTCCTTGGTTTAAGTGGTTATATAAGCTGTCAGTTATACCTCAATACCGTTTACTGGTATACCGCCCTGGGGGTAAACCGCTATGAAAAATAGATACGGAGATTGCTTCGTTCCTCTCTTCGGACATCTTGAGTAAACCGTATTGAGTTATACCTCATCTTTTTGAGAAAGGCTATACGTCAATACGGTTTACTTAACCCTTTTTTAGGAATTTTATCTGACGATTTTCTAGGCAGTACAGACATTTTTTGCAAGTCAGATTCTTCTTAAGTAAATGGTATTGGGCTATACGTAAGTAACAAACTCTAGTCCCGATCGTCCCAGTATAAAATATTATTCCGTAGCAGATCAGTAGAATTTTAGATCGAAAGCTCGAAAATTCGCTGTTTATGCCCTAAGATAGATACACTAACTATTTTCAACTTAATTCCTGGCTTGGGGTCAGCCAATATGGATGCAACAATAGATGCAGTACATTTGACTGCGGTAATGCCTGGAGATCGCCCGATCGCGAATTTTACACCGATTTATCGAACCGCTTTCGGGGCTGTGGGCGATTGAAACCGCTAACCCGCCTGTAGCAAACTCTTGTAGTTTCCCGATCGGCGCGAAACGACCAAAAATCTAGATATTCCGGGCGCAATTCCTGCCCGCAGTATAAAAACCTACGCCCGCAGTTACCGATTTGTTGTGGACTTCCGCGAGGCGGTTGTGCCAGAATGCGATCGTCGAGTTGCATCGCGTGACAGTTAATTGCATCGCTCGAAATAGTCATCAAGCAAACAGATATTCTCGACGAAATCGAAAGGAGGTCAGTTATTTTAAAATATATGAAAGATTCCTATCTGGGAAGTTTTATTTATAGTAACCTGCCAGATAAAATGGGATAAATCTTATCACAAATAAACGCCGGATCGGCAATATATTCCAGCCGCAATCCGAAGTAGTTTGACAGGGAGATACCAACAAGATTTATGGGAAAGTTGTGTTGCAATGCTAGTAACTATGATCCACGAATTTTACGATGCGCTGGCACATTTAGCAGTCTATGAAGATGCCGCACCGACAAAGCAAAAACAAATCCTAAAACGTGTTTTTGTAATTCAAAAAAACCTCAAAGAATTCGCGCACCGTAACCCGAACAGTCACCAGCACAAATTAGATCTGGTTGAAGCAGAATGGCTTCGCGTTTTTGGGAAGACTACAGAAGCAATGGAACTTTACGATCGAGCTATTGCCGGAGCTAAAGCTAACGATTTTTTGAATGAAGAAGCTCTTGCTTGCGAACTCGCTGCTAAGTTTTACCTGTCATTGGGAAGAGAAAAAATTGCTATAGCCTACATGATAGACACCTATGATTGCTATCTGCGCTCGGGAGATCGAGCCAAAATTGATGAATTAGAAAAATGCTATCCTCAACTGTTGTCAGCGATTTTGCAGCCTGCTAAACTCGCTACAGATTCATTAGCAACCTTCGCGATACCTGCCAAACAAAATCAATCTGTACCTTCATTGATGAATCCGTCTGTGTCGGCGACAGTCTCAGATTTTGGGAATTTTTCAACTCTGCTAAAAGCTTGTCAAGCGCTTTCTAGTGAAAGAGATCTGCAGCAACTAATTGCCAAACTGATACAACTGGCGATGAGAAATACAGGCGTTGAGAAAGCAGTGCTGATTTTGCAAAACGGCAATCAATGGGAAATTGCTGCTGCAAGAGCGATCGACAATTTGGGCGTCGATCGGGCGATCGACTTATCATCCGCAACACTCGATCAAAACAGCGATATCCTGCCCCTAAACATTGTTGATTGCGTTAAAGAATTGTTAAAACCTGTGATTTTGCGGGGCATTCCTCAACAATGTGATTGGGAGTCCGACTCCTACATCCTCAAATACCAACCGCAGAGCCTGTCGTGTTTGCCGATTCTCGATCGAGACAAGTTAGTCGGCATTTTGTATCTAGAGAATCTGTTAACTGCAAGAGTTTTTACGCGCGATCGGCTGCAATATCTCAATCTCCTGTGTTCTCAAGCAGCCATCAGTTTGTCAAATGCCCTGCTATATAAAAGTTCTCAGGATTACAGCCAAAAATTAGAGCGAATGCTAACAAAAGTCAGCCGAACAGAAGTTCAGCTTGCCGAGCAAAAACAAATGCTGCAAGCGATTCTTGATGTCGCTCCGATTTGGATTTGGAGCGTTAATCCTCAGGGAAAAGTACACTTTTTCAACAACACTTTTTGTCAAGATATCGGTGTGTCTCTCTCCGCTTTACTAGCTGTCGAACATTACAAAGATATACTCGGAGAAAATGCAGCGAATTGCCTGGTTTCAGATGCAGCCTGTCTTGCCCAAGATTCACCCCATTACTCCAACGAAACTCTAATGTTTGTGGACGGCAAACTGCACTATTTAGAAGTCACAAAAGTGCAGTTAAAAAAATCCGATGGCGAGAGGATCGGGATTATTGGTTTGGGTGTCGATGCCACCGAGCGTAAGCGAGCACAGGAACTTTTGCAACAGCAAAATCAGCGCCTCGAACAAACTTTAAAAGATTTACAGCAAACGCAACTGCAACTCGTACAAAATGAGAAAATGTCGGCTTTAGGTAATTTAGTTGCCGGAGTAGCCCACGAAATCAACAATCCTATTGGGTTTATTTCGGGCAATTTAAGTGAAGCTAAAAGAAGTTTCGGGGATGTAATAGAACACTTAGAATTGTATCGCTCTGATGCACCCAAATCGGAAATTGCGAACCATGCCGAAGAGATAGATCTCGATTATCTCTTGGAAGATTTACCGAAGATGATTAATTCCATGGAAGTCGGGTGCGATCGCATTTCCAGCATCAGCACCAGTTTGCGTACATTCTCCCGAGGCGATAAAGACTACAAAGTTCCTTTTAATATTCACGACGGCATTGATAGCGCTATTTTGATTTTGAAACACCGTCTAAAAGCTAACGAAAATCGCCCGCAGATTGAAGTGATAGCTAAATACGGTAATATCCCTAAAATTGAATGTTTTCCCGGTCAATTAAATCAAGTTTTTATGAACTTACTTGCCAATGCGATCGATGCCTTAGAAGAGTTAAATATTGGACGCACTTTTCACGAAATTGCTGTCAATCCCAACCGCATTACGATTTGCACTAATGTAATCGGGGAAGATTATATTATAATTAAAATTGCTGATAACGGAACCGGGATGCCAGAAGAAGTAAAAAAACACATATTCGACCATTTGTTCACGACAAAAGCTGTCGGGAAAGGAACGGGATTGGGGTTGGCAATTGCCCATCAGATTGTGGTAGAAAAACATGGCGGCACTATCGAGGCGAAGTCCCAGTCTGGAGTTGGCACTGAGTTTGCGATCGTTTTGCCTGTGAAAGGATAAATTATAGTTGACTGTTGACTGTTGACTGTTGACTGTTGACTGTTGACTGTTGACTGTTGACTGTTGACTGTTGACTGTTGACTGTTGACTGTTGACCGAAGTAATAAGTAATAAGTAATAAGTAATAAGTAATATAGCCTTTTTCAAAAAGATGAGGTATTTCTGACAGCTTATATAATCACTAAGCGTATAGGGGCTAAAGCCCAACAACGTACCTCATCTTTATGAACACCGTTATAAGTAATAAGGAAGTCCGATGGAAGTCGGAAGAAGGAAGAAGGAAGAAGCAATAAAAGCAAGGATTTCAGCAATTAACAACATCCTAATCGTCTTGGCGGTTGCTATGTAATGAAAGTTAAATGTTTTTTATTCCTGCACGCAGACTGACCTAAAAAACTCGATTTCTTGCTATATTTCTCGTTACTAGACGCAAAATTTCCTAGAAACCGGGTTTCTAGCCCCCTGATGCGTAAGCCCTGAAACTGTCCGAAATGTTGATAATTAAAATTAAATGTTGTTTGGGCGATCGAATAGCACTGTACACAAGGCTTGTAGTGAGGACTTTAGTCCTTCTATGGATGCGGACTGAAGTCCGAACGATCAAACCTTTTCCAATTTACTAACATCGAATAGCACTGTACACAAGGCTTGTAGTGAGGACTTTAGTCCTTCTATGGATGCGGACTGAAGTCCGAACGATCAAACCTTTTCTAATTTACTAACATCGAATAGCACTGTACACAAGGCTTGTAGTGAGGACTTTAGTCCTTCTATGGATGCGGACTGAAGTCCGAACGATCAAACCTTTTCTAATTTACTAACTTGGTAAGTTCAATTTGATTATTTGTCCAACTGATACTTCGTGTTTGTGAGTTGCTACTACCACGGCGCCTTCTAATCGCGGATCGTAACATCCAACCCAAGCGGCAGGATGGCATTCGTGCACTAAATACCCGTACAGCCAAATTGCTCCTCTACCTTCAATGACAATTCCTTGGCTAAATTGAACATTTTGAGGGATTTTTAAACCTTGTAAATCTTCGGGTGTGATAATACCGTCTTGAGTTGTAATTCGGAAGCGTAAATGTTGGTAGGCTAAACCGTTTTGAGCTTGATTGGGGATTATTGTTAATTCAATAGGGTTCATTGGAGGCACAAATGTTGAATATTTTTACAGAATTATATCATGTTCGATAGCATGGGCGGGGGCGGGTTTATGAGATTGTAGATTATGGGCAATTATTGTTGGTGAACCCGCCCCTACAAAATTTAACATCATACAATTCGGAATTAAACAGACATGATGTCAAATACCTTTTAGGGTAAATTTGGAATTCGATCGCCCACTTTGAGTCCCAACTGGGCCGCCCTGCCGCCTTTGAGTTCAATCACTCCGTCAACGGGAACATCGGGGCCGTAGTTGGGGCAGGTGTCGCTCAAACAGGGCGGTACGTTGGGAATTATCGCCTGCACTACCCCTTCGCGCAGAAAAATCATATCCAGCTCGATTTGCACGTTTCTCATCCAGAAGCGCACGTTGCGCGGGGGGGCGATCGGGAAAAGCATTCCCCTGTCATCGGGCAATTCTGTGCGAAACATTAAGCCAATTGCTTGTTCTTGGGGAGTTTTCGCTACTTCCAGTCCGATCCTCTGCGTTGGCGTAGCCCCCCTAGGGGCGGGCTCCGCTAACGCCCCAGCGCCCACAATCGCATTCACAGAAACTGGCAAAAGTTGACCCACATCCATCCCACCAAACATTGAGATAAAGTTTGATTCAGTCAAATTAAATTTTCCTGAAACTACTCCTAAATAGTTGCCAGAATTTTTATTTTGCATCACAGTTTGGTTCTCAGAAACAGAAATATTCAAATCGCTAAACTTTATGCCTTCTGTCAAGACAATTTTATCATTGCCGCTGCCAAAATCTGTAATAACATCGGCTTGGGTGACAGTAGGTGCAGGGGATGTGTTTTCTAGCACAAATAAATCATCGCCCGCGCCTCCTGTCAAGATATCTTTGCCTTCGCCACCGATTAGTAAATCGTTCCCCCGATCGCCATTAATCACATCTTCACCTTGTCCTCCATAGATTGTATCGCTTCCCTGACCTCCAAACAGGGTATCGGCGCCTTCGTTTCCGGCGATCGAGTCATTGTCGCGATCGCCAAAAATTAGGTCATTCCCCGCCAAACCTTGAATAGTGTCATTCCCTACAAGTCCTCTCATCGTATCGTTTCCGGGAGTTCCGAGGAGAAAATCGAAGCCAAAAGTACCGCCGATGTTAACCATTTTGCGTTTAATGATACGTTTCATAAGAGGAAGATTTGGCGATCGGCATCCGCCAACCGGTACCAAAAGCTCGATCGCTAATTTTCAAGCCTGGGGCTGCTTGTCGCCGTTTAAACTCCGATTGCCTGACTAATTTTACTACACGCTTAACCACGGCTTCATCGTGTCCCGCCGCGATAATTTGTTGGACAGATTCGTGATGTTCGATCGATCGCTGCAAGATGTCATCCAAAACATCATAAGCAGGCAAAGAATCTTGGTCAACCTGCCCCGGTTTCAGTTCAGCACTCGGCGCTTTATCAATAATATTAACTGGAATGATTTCTTTTTCCAAGGGCGGGCACGGGGACACCGCCCCTACAGATTCGGCAGAATTCAGCCACCGACAAAGCGAATAAACCCGAGTTTTTGGCACATCAGAAATCACGGCCAATCCGCCATTCATATCGCCGTATAGAGTGCAGTAACCCACCGACATTTCCGATTTATTGCCAGTCGAAAGCAGCAAATGTCCGAATTTATTAGAAATCGCCATCAACAGATTGCCGCGAATGCGGGATTGGATATTTTCCTCGGCAATTCCGAAAGTGGTATTGAGAAACAAATCGGCGAAAGTGCGATCGTAAGTTTTCATCAAATCGCCAATGGGCAACATTTCGATCGCAATTCCGAGATTGTTAGCTAACTCCAAAGCATCATTAACCGAATGATCCGAACTGTAAGGAGAAGGCATCAGCACCCCTAACACATTTTCGGGCCCGATCGCACAACTGGCGATCGCCGCCACCAAAGCCGAATCTATCCCGCCACTCAAACCAAGTACAACCTTAGAAAAACCGCATTTGCGAACATAATCTCGGACTCCCAAAACCAAAGCAGCCCAAATTTCCGCATCCCCGAAAGGCGGTTCAAAACTTAAATCTGTTGTGGAACTTAAATCTGTTGCGGAACTTAACTCTGTTGTGGAACTTAAATCTTCTCCGTTCCCGCCACCAATTAAATCTTGTTTGTTTTCATCATATTCCAGCACAGCAAAATCAGTTTCAAAAGAAGCCAATACCCGAATCAAATTCCCCTGACGATTCACCGCAAAACTGCTGCCATCAAAAATAATATCATCATTTCCACCTACCTGATTAGCATAAACAATCGGTATCCCCGAACGGATGACACTGTGGTGCAACATCGCCGATCGCACTCCCCGCTTCCCGACAGAATAAGGCGATGCCGACAAATTCACCACTAAATCCACGCCCAACTTTGTCAAATCGGAAATAGGATCGCCCGCGTAACTGCGTTTACCCCAAAACTCCTCATTGTTCCACAAATCCTCACAAATTGTTACACCAATTTTGAGTTCACCAATAGTGAAATAATTACTGTTTTGTCCCGGTTCAAAATATCTATCTTCATCAAATACATCATAGGTAGGCAACAAGCGTTTATGAAAAACTTGTTGCACTGCGCCATTTTGCAACAAAACAGCACTGTTGAACAATAACTTCTCGCCTAGTTTCACAGCATCAGCATTAGGTATGGCAGTGCCGACAATGACTGCTAACTCCGGTGGTAAAGCTTGCGCCAGTTGTTCCAAATGTGCGGTGGCAATTGCAATGAAACTCGGGTTCATCAACAAATCGCGAGGCGGATAACCCAGCAGCGAAAGTTCCGGTGTTAGCAATAAGTTTGCGCCCTCAATCTGCGCTTTTTTCGCAGCCTCCAGAATTAGGTTGGAGTTGCCACAGATATCACCAATAGTAGGGTTGAGTTGTGCGATCGCAATTTTCATATTACCAAGTCACCTAATAAATCTTGCTAGCAGTCCGCTCGCGCGGACTCAATTTCCTATAGTCTTAGACTTGAATGTAGGGAAACATTACTCAGATTTGTAACGCTTCAATTCTTCCTCAATAAAATGATTCACCAAATCCCGGTAGAGTTTTTCTACCACATCAGGATTCAAACCCGATTCCAAAGCCCACTCGCGTCGCTGTTGTAACATAGCCTGAAAGCGATCGGGCGCTCTAACGCTCGCTTCACTCGTTTTGAACCTGGCTGCTGCGATGACGTATTGAAATCTCTTGCTCAAAGCATCGATCACTTCTCGATCGATGATATCAATTTCCTCGCGAACCTCGTGAATACTAGCACATTCATCAGGGTTTTTCATCTGCGGCACTCCTCAATAGATTGTTTTCTCATGTTACTCAATTGAACTCATAATGTCAGTCGATTTTAGATCTTAGATTTTAGATATTAGATTGACTCCACGGATTAATCTGAGAGATTGAACCTTAGTCTCAAATTTGGCGATCGACCCTCAGCAAGCGTCGGTGGCGGCTATTTTTAGGCGAGGTCATCCAAGGAACAGCTATATAAACACTAGGGGCTTATTTTTGAAAGGAGCAAAAGCAGCAGCATCAAAGCGGTACAAACTAGCAGGCCGCCCTGCACCTCGCGAAACCTTAACACGGGTATCGCACAAAAAGCCCAATTTCAACAATCGAGCTCTAAAATTAGAATAATCCGAAAAATTTTCCCCCAAAATAGTAGTATACAATTGATACAGATCGCTCAAAGTAAAAAGCTCCGGCAAAACTTCAAAAGCTACGGGACTGTATTCAAGTTTGTTGCGGAGTCGGCGGTATCCGTATTCGAGAATTTGATTGTGATCGAAGGCTAGCTTCGGAACTTGTTGGACGGGATACCAAGCAATGCCGCCGACGCGGTGCCCGACACCTGCAACTACACTTCCAGCAATCAATTCAGCTTCCTCAAACCGCACCAAAGCAAAGTAACTCACCGAAAGATAGCGATCGCCCCTGGTGAATTCTCTCGGATCGCGTCCCGGTTCTCCAAAAGTATACAGTTGCTCCAGATACAAATTTTCTACTCGAATTTTTTCCGACAAAATCCGGTAAGCTGCATTTTCCAGAGACTCTCCGTGCCGTACCAAAGTACCGGGAAGACTCCAAGAATCGATAAATGGTTCGTCTTGCCGCATTACCAACAGCACCAACAAGCGGTTCTGCACGGTATCGACGGAAAAAATTACATTATCTACTCCTACTTTAAAGTCAGCTAATGAGCAACCCTCGCTCTTTTTTGCGCCTCGTGCCATGCGTACAAATGCTCCCGATTAATGTAATCTTCGATAGTCGGAGTCAGGGCTTCCGTGTCTCCAGTTTCCCGATAGGAAGTTGAAGAAACATCGGGAGCGTTCAAAGATGCGATCGCCACTTCTGCACCCATGCGCCTCAACTGCCACAAATCTAACTGTTCTGACGGATAACCAGGTCGCGGTACTATCAGTAACTCTACTTCTTTTAACAACTGTTCAAATTTGTACCAGCGAGGCAGTTGTCCCACCAAGTCCGAGCCTATTACCATCGTCAACTCTGCATCCGGCCACTGCAATCTTGCTTGTTCCACGGTTTCTAGCGTCCTCGGACTGCTGAGCTCTGGATGCAAGCAAAGGTTGTGTCTGGGCGAATTAATTTCTTGAATCATTAACAGCAGCATTGCCGATCGATGTTCGAGGGATGTTTGGTGCGACTTGAAAGGATTGTCCGACGCCCAAACAGCCACATAATCAAAATGTTGAGCAAGCCAACTCAAGATTGTTTTGTGTCCGGCAGTAGGTGGATCGGCACTGGTTCCAAACAAGGCAATTTTCTGCATAAGAAATTGGAAATTAGGTACGTTGTTGGGCTTTAGCCCTCTTTATAATATTAGAAAAAAGTGGGTCAAACCGAACATGGGTAATCGGGGATTGAACTAAAGACTTAGGTACGTTGTTGGGCTTTAGCCCTCTTTCTAGATATAGACAAAGAGGGCTAAAGCCCAACAACGTACCAGATCGATGCTAGGAGCGAGATATTTCATAAGTTCTAGTCTTGCATTGACACCAATGACTAATGACTCTTTTTCGTTTTTTCAGTGAGAGTCTGCAAATCGGTAGAAATTTCCACCTGCGGCGAAATCGGGTTATTTAATTGGCGAGTTTCTGCCGGGAGACTGGCGACAGAAGCAGCAGTTCGTTTGGCAATATCCTCCAAAGTTTCCGGTTCCTGTAATCGTTTGCCCTCCTTGACAACCAATTGCATTAATGGTAGATGATGCTCCGAATTGTGAATATTGTCCGCTGCCAGTCCCAAACAATCTCCGATAATTTCTCCATCTTTCATGGTTCTAAAAATTTGCTTTCTTCCTGGATATGTTACCTTACCGCTGGCCTCTTTCATCACGGGCATTCCGTCTATTTCAACTAACTTATAAACACCGTTGACAGGCGAACCGCTGACCAACTTTGTTCCCAAACCGTAACCGTCAATGCAAGCACCGGCACTTTTTAATCTAGCAATTTCGTATTCGTCCAAATCACCGCTAGCAATAATTGGCACCCCCGGAAGGATCGATCGCACTTCCCGCGACAATTTTACCAAATCCCCCGAATCCAGCCGCACGCCTTCCAAGGGCATTTCACCGCTGTTGACTCGCGATGCTAAAGTCCGCGCCGCCGCCACAGTATCGTAAGTATCGATCAATAGTGGCGCCCCCGGAAAATAGCGGTGAAAAGCTGAAAATGCCTCATCTTCGCTGCCTTCGAGAGCCGACACAGCCATTACCAAAGCATGAGCCATAGTACCCACAGGTTTGCGGCCCAACTTCAAAGCAGCCAAAACATTAGAAGTACCATCGATCCCAGCAGCCAAAGCGGCCCTAGCAGCCCAGACAGCAGCTTGAGGCCCAAAAGCCCTGCGCGTGCCGAATTCCAGCAACTTAGCCTCCGGGCCCGCCACATCGCGCAGCCGCGCAGCCCGCGTCGCAATTAAAGTTTGATAATTGATTGCATTCAACAAATAAGTTTCGACTAACTGAGCCTGCCACAGAGGAGCCTCGATCCGCAAGATAGGCTCATTGGCAAATACCGCCGTCCCCTCGGGTACCGCCCACACATCCCCAGTAAAGCGGGCAGAAGCGAGTAGATCCCAAAATCGCTCCGGGGCCCCGGCAAAAATTCCGGTGGACTGCAAAGCCTGAATTTGCGCCTGGGAAAACCGCAATTTCTCTAGATAGTCTATAACTTGAGCCAAACCCATGGCGATCGCATAACCAAAACCATCTGGCAGCCTCCGCGCGAACAATTCAAAACTCGCAGGGCGATCGTCGAGGCCTTCCCCGACGTAACAAGCCGCCATCGTTAGCTGGTAGAGATCGGTCAACAGGCTGTAATCTGCTGGAGAAACCGTCAATTCCCGATCTTCTAAGATTTCCTCAAAACCTGTGACGTGCAGGCTTTCTGTCGCAGTTTTCATCAAAAAAACCCCGGACAAACTTTGTTTCTCTAATTATAGTGACAAATACCATATCTTTTTGTAAAGGTTTGATTAAGATTTCAGATTGAGTCGGAATATTTTGCGATTTATTCCCTGTATTAGGGGTTTTTGTGTAGGTGCGTACAAAATAATTATGGTAGAATCACTAAAAATTTCGCCTTTAGCAATCTCAGTAAATCGATCGCCAAAACTGAAGCGTTCCGGGTTTTTGAGGACAATATTGGGTTGCAGCCCTCGATTCGAGTTAAAAAACCGGGTTTTTGAGGGTTGAGCAAAGAAAAATATATGAGGAGACTGGGGCGATCGACCAAAACACTGAATTGCTAAAACCTTCAGTTTGCTTCGATGTTGCAGACTAATAAGTAATTCAAACAAATATTGCTAAAGCAATCCAAAGACCGAAAGGAACAGTAATCTAAGAAGTATCAGAACCAAGACAAGAGAGGCAAAAGTTATGAATCTTTCTAAATCTTTGGCAGATGCAATGCGTTACGTTTCGGAAGCTGCATCGAGGATTTTTAGACGGAGCGATGACGATTATCCGGCTACTGGCGTTCAGCCTTTTGAAGGTACACCACCCAAAGGCTCTAAATGGGATAATAGGTGAGAAGGCGATCGGAGTATTTCTAGTGAGGCAGGCAAAGACATTCGCCTCACCCAATAACGGTAAGTTTTTCAACTACTTTGAAATATCTTTAATTTTCCCCAGCTAAACTTTGTTGAGCTGGGGTTTTAAGGTACGTAGTTGCGCTTGAGCGCTCTTTCCTAATATTATAAAGAGCGCTCAAGCGCAACTACGTACCTAATTTGTAGGATTGCTAAGGTCAGTAGTTACGATCTTAGCGCTTTTTCCTAATCTTATAAAGAGCGCTCAAGCGCAACTACGTACCTAATTTGTAGGATTGCTATAGTGATGACGTTGATGTTTTGAGTTTTATGAGGACTGAAGTCCTCACTACGAACCAATTAGCCATAATTGATTGAGCAAAAAGGCGATCGCCCCGCTGCCAATTGGCACAGTCAAATTGTCAATGCCCAACTTAGAAACCGACTCCAAAGTAGCAGCAACCAAAGCTACAACAGCCGACACCGCCCAAGTTTGCCAAATATTGCCTTGAACCGCCAGCAAAATCAAACTGCTAACCGCAAAACTCACCAAATACATAGTTGCAGAACCTTCCCAACTCTTCTGCATTCCCCAAACTCGATAAATATGTTTGCCGTATTTCTGCCCAATGACAGCAGCCAATCCGTCCCCCCAAGTCATCACTAAAATGCCCAAAGCAGCGTATTCTTGATGTTGTAGCGGCCAAAACCAAGCGACGAGAACGCTGATACTCACAGCATAGAAAAAAGTCCCGAAACTCTTGCGGTGGATAGTGTTAAGACTTGGCAAAATCGGAACTTGGTAGGAAATTAGGGCGATCGCACCAGCCAAAAAACCCGCCAAAATCCCCACCCAGTCGGGTATTTGCAGCCACCAAGCCAGCAAAATCACGTTTCCAGTACCGATGTGAACCACCTTGCGCGATACCTCCGCACCGACAGCAGTAAAGCGATTCAACCCTTCAGCCACCAGCAAAATTACGCCCAACCAGGCTCCCACGAGGGAAATTTGCAACCATACAGTCGGGATTTCAGCAAATATAGACACGATATTTAGGAAAAACTTAGATTGGGCACTGTGTACTACTTTAATGGAAAGCGCGATCGATGTTAGAACCCCGCAGTCTTAAAGTGCTGCGGGTAGCTGGCTGTTATGTTTTTTTAGGTTGGTCTACTTAAAACCTGTGCTATGCTATAAGCAAGTCTAGGGAAAAAGCTATGACTATTTTAGTAGAAGAACTTTTGAATACCTTTGATCGATTAACAGACTCAGAACGGTTAGATTTGGTATTGGAAATTTTGAAACGGACTGTCGATTTAGACTTTCCGCCCCTGTCTGATGACGATTTAGTTCTGAATGCTGAGGGAATTTTCCTAGAGTTAGATGAGGAAGAATCCGTATATGAATAGTCCAGATCGTGGTGAAATATGGTTAGTCGATCTAGGTTATATTGCGAAAGTCAGACCATGTTTGGTCGTGAGTATTCCTGCTTTAAATCAAGACCGGGCTTTAGCGACTCTAGTGCCACATACAACAAGTCTACGCGGTTCAAGATTTGAGGTAAAAGTCAAAAATAAGTTCCTCCGAGAAGGAGTATTTGACGTACAAAATATGATTACAATCCCTCATGCAAAGCTTCTACGCAAATTGGGAAGTCTGACATCTGAGAAAATGCTTGAAGTAGAAGAGGTAATACTTTTGTGGTTGGGATTTAAAGAGGAAAGTGCTGAGGAAGAAGAGGAGTAAGCCGAACCCTTGAAGTTTTGAAATCATCAGAAAATCTGACTGCTATGCAACAATATGTATTAATTATTCATGAAGTCGAAAATTATGCAGCTTGGAAAAAGGTATTTGACAATGCTGCAAATATCCGAAAAGAAGCTGGTGAGCGTTCCTATCAAGTCTTAAAGTATGACAGTGAACCCAACAAAATTGTTCATTTCTCGGCGTGGACATCAACAGCAGATGCCAGGGCGTTCTTTGAATCGCCTGCACTGGTTAAAATTAGAGAGGAAGCGGGAGTTAAAGCTCCTGAATTTATCTATTTAGACCAATTAGAGTCAGGAGTATTGTGAAAGACGCATTCCTATAATGTCAGTTGTTAAAACTAGGTTGTTAAGTTTTAAATATGTACGACGGTAGCTACTATCAGCTAATGGCTGAGTACAATTGTTGGATGAACGAAAATCTATATTCGGTGTGTTCTACAATTCCTGATGAACAGCGCAAACAGGATATGGGTGCCTTTTTCAAGTCGATTCATGGCACCTTGAATCACTTACTGTATGGTGACAAAGCATGGATGGGTCGTTTCACTCTTGAGCCATTTTCGGTAACAGTTATGGGTCAAGAACTGTATGCTGATTTTGATGTTTTGAGAGCTGAACGGGAGACAACCGATCGCCAAATTATACAATGGTCTAGCCACCTTAGTTCTGACTGGCTGAGTCAACCGTTTGAATACACAAGCAATGTAGACGGTAAATGTCGCGTGCTACCGACTTGGGTTTTGGTGACACATATGTTCAACCATCAAACTCACCATCGAGGGCAACTTACCACACTGTTAACACAACTTGGCTACGATCCAGGCGTTACAGACATTCCCTGGCTACCCGCTATATCATTGGGATAATTTATACTCCTCAAGAAGACTCGGCGGTTGAAACCGCGTCTACACAAACAATGTCCGCCTCCGCGGACTCAAGAAAATGCGGACTCAATAAAATCAAGAATTAAAACCGCCGTTTAGGTAGATTTTGTCTCCATAAATGTGATTTTAACCGTACACTCTTCAACCTGCTCCCGTCAGGTTTTGTCTGTATAGACGCGGTTTCAACCGCCGTCTCAACCGCCCGGTATTGTCTCGAAATCATCTTTCACAACTCGCGTTTCAACACCTCTCGCACCAACGCAAAAGCCCTCCCCCGCAACTCCACCGGCAGCAGCGACAATCCCAAACCCGCCCACATTTTAGCCTCAGAAACCGACTTTCCAGCTCGCACCATCCGCCGCCCTTTTGCCGTTTCACCCACCTCAATCAGTCGCAAACCAAGCGCTAATTGAGTTTCTGCAATCCTCTTGAGCCTGACTGTTTCCAACTTTTCTGCATCAAATTCGTAGCTGGTCAAATAGCGCAATTTATCGCTCAAATAGGGAATTGCCCGATCGCATCCTTGCTGTCCTGAATGAAATCGATACTCCATCAACAGCTCGGGCAAGTAATAGCACTTTTTACCTGCAATTGCAAGTCTCACAAACAAATCGTTATCTTCGCAATTTTGCCAATTGGGCCGCAGAAATCCGACTGTTTCCAGGGCGCGGCGCCGAAACAAAGTTGCGCCTATTTGCAAACTTTGTCTCAGAAAAACTGTAGGGAGTAAATCTTCAATTATTCCCGCCGACAACTCGGTGCGGCCCCACCGCTGTGAATTCAGTTGTGTCTGGTTTTCGTCAATGTTGTTGTTGACATCAATGACCCAGTGGTCGGTACTGACAAAATCAATGCTGCGGTCTTTATCTAAAATAGCAGATGTCCGCTCTAGAAATTGCGCGCTCAGGCGATCGTCATCGTCAAACTTGATAAAATATTCGCCCCTAGCCGCCGCAAAGCCCGATCGCATATTATTGCTTTTGCCGATATTGTGCGGGTGCCGAATGTAGCGAATCGGGCTATCGACAAATTCCGACATCAACAGCGCCGTACAGTCCGTCGAACCGTCATCGCAGACAATTAACTCAAAATCTGTATAAGTTTGATCTAGCACGCTGGCGATCGCACTAGCTAGCAAATGCACTCGATTGTAAGTAGGAATGCAAACACTAATTTTCGGCACACACTGAAACCATTGTAGATTTTAGATTTTAGATTTTAGATTTCTAAAAATTAAACTCTTCCTTCTGTCAACTGTCAACTGTCAACTGTCAACTGTCAACTTTAGTTTAAACGAGCCGTACATTCCAGAATTAACTTTTGATTCACCAATGCAAAAGGTTGAATTTCCAAAGCGCGACGAAAAGCTCGAATAGCACTTCTGTATTCTCCCAGGGCAGCGTAGCACAAACCCAGACCGTGCAACGCCCCAAAATGCACCGGATTTAGTTGGAGGACTGTTTCGCAGTCTTGGATCGACCTTTTATAATTTCCTTGGGTATAGTGAAGTACGGCGCGCCGGTTCCAAGCTTCAGCAAAATCCGGCGCTTCCGCAATCAGTTTTGTCAGCAAATCCAAAGCGTGCCGAACATCTCCTGCATCTAGGGAAACTTGCGATCGCCTGAGAACTTGCATCCCGTAGTCACCCTTCTGGTTAAACCAAGTGCGCCAGAGTTCTGTAGTAGCCCGATCGCGCACGCTTTCATCAGACTTTTTCAAGTCTTCGAGCAGCGCCTTAATAGATAATTCGTCCATAGGTCGGAGGATTGTTAAACAGGTTTTATCAATCAATTTTATCGTGACAGCGGCAACTTTATTTATTCAACATCCCATGCGAATTTTGATGCTTTCCTCAACTTTTCCCTATCCGCCAAGCCGCGGCGGAACTCAGGTAAGAACATTCAATTTGTTGCAATACTTGAGCCGCCGGCATGATGTAATTCTTGGTACTTTGCGATCGCCAGATGTAACTGACTCACAAATCGACGCATTGCGGCAACAAGTTAAAGAATTGGCAGTTTTCGAGACTTATAGGACAGTTTCAACTGGTATTGATGGAAAAATCCGGCGTTTTGGTCAATTTTTACTATCCGGGACGCCTCCGAACGTAATCTCCAGCTATTCTCAAGCAATGCAAAATTGGGCAGACAATTTAGTCGCAGCAGGCAAATGTGATGCTGTTACCTGCGAACACAGCGTTAACGAGATTTATGTGCGTCCAGAATGGCGGCAAAAACTGCTAACAGTTGCAAACATTCACAGTTCCGTTTGGGGAACTTGCAGGGAAATGTTAGCCACCGGGACTTCCCAAAAACCCCTGCGCGATCGACTAAATTTACCGCTACTCGCCCGCTACGAAAAACGTTACTGTACCAAATTCTCCCGTATTGTCGCCACCACATCCACAGACAAGCAACAACTGCTAGAATTGCTGTCCTCTCCTAGCCTCGGAGGGAAAGCAGATTTTTTTGTCCCTCCCATTGATGTGATTCCTAACGGCGTGGATTTGGCAGAATTTCCCTATCGGTCGATCGATCCAGGAGGACACACCTTAATCTTTGCAGGTGCCATGAACAATTTGCCCAATATAGACGCGGCCAGGTTTCTCAGTTTGCAGGTACTCCCAAAGTTGCAGCAGCGGTATGCCGATGCTACCCTCACCTTAGTCGGCACCTCGCCAGTCCCCGAAGTCCTTGCCTTGGGGAAACTTCCGGGAATTCAAGTAGTAGGCAGGGTGCAAAGGGTGGCAGAATATTTGCATCAGGCTGCTGTTTGTGTGGTGCCCATGCGGATTGGTTTTGGAATTAAAAATAAAACTTTGGAGGCGATGGCTGCTGGAACGCCTGTAGTTGCTAGCGATCGAGGTTTGGAGGGTTTAACCGTTGGTGGCGGGCTAGAACCGACAAGGGCCTTGCGGGCAAATGAAGTTCAGGAGTATGTTGAGGCGATTACCAGTTTGTTTGAAAATTATCAGCTAAGACAGGAACTCTCTCTGAACGCGCGATCGCTCGTTGAAAGCCAATATACCTGGGATATCATAGGTCGGCAGTACGATCGACTATTCCAATTTTAAACTCTAAATTCTAAAATCTAAATTCTAAAATTTCGACGATGGAACACAAAATAAACTCCTCAAAAAATCGAGCCAAACCCCCAGAAAATAGCAAAGTTGCTCCTCCTCCGACAAGACGCCGCCGCCAAAACCGACGCGCCAAAAAACTTGAAGAGTCCCAACTTCCCATACCTGGTTCCCCAACTCCCGCCAGATATCCCTGGAAAAGACTGGTAGCTAATTTGACAGCCCTCAGCGTCTTGTGCGGCTGTGCAGCTTTGATGGGAGGTGGCGCTTGGCTGAGTTACCAGCTAATTGTCGATCCCAACGGCAACAGATTGATCTCTCAGTTTGTACCCGGATGGTCGCGCCTGCCTACAGGTAGCAGAGATACCATCCAAACTCTCGATCAAATCAAAGCCAGCATCCGCAAATTGGGATTCATCACCGGCGAACCCCTGCCACTTCCTGTTGAGAAATCCACAGATAATTCTATTTCCGATTTGCTGTTGCCGGTGATGGTGGAAAGGACTGTTAATGCTTCTACAGTTTGCAAAAATCCTTGCCGTCAAATTGTCGAACTTCGGGTGTACAAGCGGGTGCAACTTCCCGATCGCGATTCCGATACCGTACAGTATTTTCAGCTAGCAAGTTCTGTGAATATAGAAGGCCCGGCGGAATCTTTTGTCATTGCTTCTTTGGATGAATCTGGATCCAACAATCAAGCCTCAAATCAGTCGCTACCGCTGACAGAACTGCGCCGCTTTGACGGCAAGCCCCCCGAATTGGGCATTTGGTTTAATGTCAGCGGTAAACTCGTGCGGGGCGACAAGAAAATTCCCTACGGACAAGTCGTGCGCTACAACCCCAGCCAAAATCATTTAATCTCGCTGTTGGATTGGGCGAGTGTAGCCGGACAAGCGCCGAATTGGCAGCAAATTGTGAAGGGGCAAAACCCCCAGTTGGCGATCGACCAAACAATTGGTTTAGAACCGCAATTTACCATTTATCAAATTGGTTCGCGCAAATTTATCCCGAACCCAGTTCAATTAACCGCGATTTCCTTAGAAGAATTTGCCTTCAATGACCAGACTTATAAAAATGGGCTGCGACTGGCAAAAAGCGGACTTTGGTCTCCCGGATTAAATGTCATGCGTTCGGCGAAAGCCAAAGCCGGTCAGAATTGGCCCGCAGTCGCCCAAGCTCAACTAGAGACGATCGAATTTCACGCTAAAATTACCCGCGCTCAGGCGATCGCATCTTGGGCCAGTCCCAGCCAACAAGTTCTCGCAGAATTGATAGACGGCCGCTGGAGTCAAGCTTTGCAAGTATTTGAAGCCGATCCCAGCAACACCCACGAAATTGCCACCACCCTCAAAAATGAAGGCGGGCGGATCATGAACCGCGTAGACGCCGCCTTGAGAGTCAATGCGGCTGACGCCGATGTCAAAGCTTGGGGTACCCTGATTGTAGCCTCTCAAGACGGAACTCGCGAGGCGATGAATTGGCTCGACCAGCAACCAGATACTGACAGCGAAACTCGAACTAGAATTCGCAATTTGGTCAATAAACTTGAGGAAGCAATTTCTCAAGCTGAAAGTTTAGAAGACCACAAAAGTCAAATTATGGGTTCTGCTACTTTAATTAGTAGTATCAATCCCGCTGAGTGGCTGGAACCAGAAGCCAAAAACGAGTTAAAATTGACCCCAGAACAAGTTTGGTATCAGGTACAAGTAGCCAGTTTTTACGACGGAACCCGCTGGGTTAATCCGCCCTTTGCAGATGTACAAGTCCGCTCTTTTCCTACTACTCAAATCAAATGGTTGTGGGGGCGCCTGGGCTTGCAGGCTGACCCCAAGATTAAGATAGAAGTAGCGATGGCTAACGGTCAACAAAGAGTCGCTGTGGGAACCGTAAAAGCGGTGCAGATTCAAGACGGAAATCTGCGATTGCTAGCGGCGGTTGACAAGCGATCGTAATCCGGCAAAAAACCTTCGGCAGAGGGAAAAGTCACGGACGCAGTCTTGGTACAAAGAAACCAGTTTTTTTACCATTTCTGCCCGTCGCAACAGAAGTATTTCCGCAAAAAAACGGTTTCCCGCCACCCGTGCGTCCAAAACCAGGAAAAAGTTTTCCTCTCCTCTCCTCTCCTCTCCTCTCCTCTCCTCTCCTCTCCTCTCCTTCTCTTCTCTCGATCTCCCCCTATAGAGATCGGACAACAATGCAGACAACAATTTTGTTAAGTTAATTTACACCACTTGCACACAAAAACCCAGAGATGTTAGATCGCGGCCTTTTTAGAGAGTGCTGCAATCATCTGTCGTTTGACCGCTTTAGCCCAAAGCTCAAACTCCAAGCTGTTGATATCGTTAATTTTCACTTCCTCAGCAGTCTGATGTGGGGCTTGCTTCTGCGCTGTAGTCTCCATTGTTTTTTTCCTCGTTCAAAAAAAGTTATTAGTCGATCGTAAGCAGTGAGCATCATACCTCTATTTTATGTACTAATTGCTGCCATTAGTTATACTAAATACATAGAATTTAACGATAAGATGCAGTAAATACATCTTGATAATGCAATCTATGAATAAAATCTTAAGAGTCCTGTAATCCTTGCTATATATAGGTTTTTCATGACATAAAGATGTAACTATTTATAAATTATGGCAATATCAAACCAAGATTCATGTTAACAAAGTTTTGTTAAATGAATGTATTCGCATATACAGCAAAAATGTATTTGATTAAATTTACAGAGGGCCTTAAACAGTTGACAGTTGACAGTTGACAGTTGACAGTTGACAGTTTGAGAGCGACCTCTACCCTTAAGTCCGAGTGTTGGAGTATCGATCGCACTCTGACGCAGCCAGCAAGGACAAAAACTTAATAGACTTCGGATTCACTTCTTTAGGGCGATCGACTGCCGCCACTGCTGAGTTAGCAGCAACCAGAATGCGATCGACAATCAAAACATCTCACTTTAGCGATCGGCATTTCCATTTCTTCGTATTTCAGCAGCAAATCTCGCGTCACCTCACAGGCTAGCAGCATCCCAATTTCTTTCAGCAGTTAACGAAATTTTCCCGTGTGCGCTTGAGCTTGCAGCACGAGAGTTAACTTGTGCTGTATCAAAAGATGGTCGATAACACTAACTCATTTTTTTGTGAAGAGTTAATCTACCTTACTATCATCTCTCCCTACCTAGATCTGCCTGAGAATACATCTCTCCTCTTTTTTACCGTTACCCGCTACCAGACAGATCATTTTACTACATCTACGAAGCCTATGATTCCAGAATTCAAGCATTTTTTCTCAACAAATAGCCACCGGGAAAAATTTGCTACTGAAAAAACATTTTTCCGCGCACCAGCAGACAAAAAAAAACAGAGCTTTGTTCCCGCAAACGCCTGTAAAAAAAATCGATATTTTATCATCGAATTCTCCGGAACAATCTATAAATGCCATGAATCTTAGAAAGTATCAGGACAAAACAAGTATTAGTCCATCAACTAATGCTACTTGACCAAGCTCCGAGCCAGGTACAGCGATCTAGCTCCCAGTCAGAGTCTGACTGCCTTTTCAGTAAAGGCTTGCCATCTCCTAATTGGAAGGGCATCGCCTCAATCTTCCTTGAATAATTCAGGTTTGTCCTAACAAAAAACATTAAGGAGAACATCCATGAAATTTGTAAAACTATTGCTAGCCACAGTATTAACCACTGCTGCTATCAGTCCAGCCTTGGCTGCTAACCCATCAGTTCAAATATTAGGTGCAAGCTACGGCGGTAGCGGTTGCCCAGACAGATCCGCGAGCGTCAGCGTCAGCCCCGACGGTCAAGAACTCAGCATCCTATTTGATAAGTTTGTAGCCCAAGGAAACGTCTCAGCAGAGACCCGAAAAAGCTGCAATTTGAGCATTCCCATCAAAGTACCCCAAGGCTTCCAAATTTCGATTTACGATGCCGATTATCGCGGTTACGTTGCTCCTAAAACCACCGGAAACCTCAGAGCAGAATACTTTTTTGCTGGAACCAAAGGCCCCGTTTTTTCTCGCACTTTCAACGGCGAAACCAACTACAACGTTCGAGATAGCTTAGCCACTGTAGCAGATGTTTGGTCTCGCTGTGGCGACAGTGTAAATATGCGAGTAAATGCTTCGATGACAGCCCGCGGTGCCGGCACAGCCACCGTTGACTCCTTCGACTTAGCTCATCGCGGTTTAGTTTATCACGTCAAATATCGCACTTGCCGCTAACCATAACCGCTAAAAAACATAACACGCATGACCCGATTTCGTAAAGGAATCGGGTCATTTGTGCGCTAATCAAAACTGCTAAAGCTTAGAGAATTTACCCAAAAATATGCTACAATGACGCTTAGGCTTTGAGGAATGTTCTATGAAAGTAAACTACCAAGAAAGAATTGATGTAACAGCCGACGCATTAAAACAACTTCTGTCGCAGCAACGAACCTTGACTAATCGCTCAAAAATCCAGGCACTTTATTGGTTAAAGGCTGGATATAGCCAAAGCCTTACAGATGTAGCTGAACGTTTAGGTGTACATAGAATTACTGTGCATAGATGGTTAAAACAATATAGTGCTGGCGGTCTGCAAGAACTGTTAAAAATACGGCAAGCAACAGGTAGACCCAGAATAATTCCCTCAGCAGTAATAGCAGGAATTGCCGAAAAGTTAAGTGAGGAATCCTGTGAATTCACAACTTACAAAGAAATTGCGGCTTGGGTAGAAGATAACTATCAAATATCAGTCAAATATCAAACATTACACAAGCAATTACACTATCGCATGAAAGCAAAATTAAAAGCACCAAGGCGTTTGAATAACAAAAAAAATAATGATGCAGCTATCGAATTTAAAAACAACTCCTCCGAAAAATAGATACTGCAATAAAGGTACGTAGTTGCGCTTAAGCGCTCTTTCTTAGATATAAAGCAATACAGTTGACTAATATACTGCTATTCGTGAAACTCCTCCGAAAAATAGATA